>JALVZS010000221.1 GCA_027022065.1 bacterium | reverse complement strand
GATAGGGGATCTTATTGCTGTAAGCAGGTTTGTTTTTCTTCCCAAAATTAGGAAGAAGCTGGGGTTGAATGCGAGAAGGAAGGTTTTTGGTATGTGTTCTGCCGAAACTCACATGAGGAGATTGGTGGATCGTGGTTATCTACTATGTCTCGGATATGGTTCTACCCTCTAAAGCGGCAAACACTATACAAGTTATGCATATGTGTAGCTCTTTAGCCGGAAAGGATTGTGAAGTTGTTCTTTTTGTGGCTCAAAAAAAGGCGGAAGATAGGGAGATTTTAGATTTTTATGGGGTTGAGCACCCATTTAGGATAGAGGAGCTGCCGCGCGTAAAGTTTCTAAAAAAGAGCTACTCCTGTGCTTTGGCTGTGTTGCAGGTATTGAGGGGAAGAAGGCCGCATATAGTTTATGGGAGATTTATTAAGGGAAGCTTTTTTGCAGCCCTCTGTGGGGCGAGAGTCTTCTTGGAGCTTCATCAACCTCCTGAAACCACCAGAAGCTGGGCTGACAGGGTTTTTTTTAGATTGGGGAAGACTGGTCTGTTTGGGAAAATTATAACTGCTTCCTACGAGCTTGCCAGGTTGTTGATTAGAAAAGAGGGCGTTAGGGAGGATTTGATACTTTCCATTCCTAATGCCTCCTCGCAGAGCTACAAGGGCAGAAAGGGCAGGGATTTTACAGTAGGTTATGCGGGAAAGATTTCTCAAGACAAAGGATTGGCCGTTCTTAGCGAGATTAAAGGCTTTGTGGATAAGGTTTTTGCCAAGGTTTCTTTTAAAGCTTTTGGCAAGGGGGGCTTGGATTATCAGAAGGTCTCTTTTTTGCCCTATCCCTTGGCAAAAATGGAGATGGCCTCTTTTGATGTGAGCCTTCTTCCTATGCCTAGTGGTAGCTTAGTTTATTTGGGGACGCCTCTAAAGCTTCTGGATTACATGTCTGTTGGTGGTGCTATTGTTGCTTCGGATATTCCTCTTGTAAAGGAGGTACTGGATAACAAGTGTGCTCTGCTGGTTTCACCGGAGGATTTGGAGAGATGGGAGAAGTCGGTTTGTCTGCTTTTTGCTTCTGCGCTTTTAAGGAGGAAACTGTCGCTGAACAGTTTTAGAAGGTTTTCTGCGAAGTTTACCTGGGATAAGCGGGCCGAAAGATTGATAACTGCTTTTGCGTCAGCTTGAAAAGAGCACCACTCCTCCTTCGGTCATTTTGTCAAGTACGTCCTTAATTTGTCGGTATTCTTCTTCTGTGTATATATGTGGTTCAAGACCAGGTAAATTAATAATTTTTTAACAGTGGCGTAGGCATCGGATTGTTCTTTTCCAGCATAAACCATGAGAAGGTCAATGTCGCTTCCCACAGTGTAGTTTCCCTTTGCGTAGGAGCCGAATAGCACAACTTTTACCAGGGGAAGCTCTTTTTTAGCTTTTCAAGGCGCTTGGAGAGGATTTTGATAATTTCTTCTCTGCTAAATTTTGGGTAGAAGATTCTCACAGAATTTGATGATTTTTTCTGCATGGCGGATCAGCCTTTCGGCTTCCTCTCTAGTTCTTTTGGAATACTGCTTTAACTGCTTTTTCCGCCGCTTGCTGGGAAGAGAAACAGGCCCAGTCGTAAAATCCTCCTTTTAGATCACTTTTGGCATGCTCCAGATCTCCTTCTGCTTGATCCATCCAGTCTTTACTTCTTTCCATATTGCTCCTTTTGGCCGCGGGTTGTGGAATATTTTTTATTTGCTTAATAAGTAAGTCAAGAAGGGGCTGGGTGTTGGATGTGGTTAAATAAGCTTAATCCTGAAGTTGCTCTTCTAGGTCTGTTCTTTTTGTTCTTCTTTGGGAGGAGCGCTAAGATCCCAACGGTTCTAACCACTTGGGGTTGCTACTTGAGCTTCTTTTCTGCCCTTGCCTATGCTATTCTGAAAAAGAAGGCTAGGTATAAATTTGCCTGTGCGGATCTTATCTTTGCCGCTTATGTAGTCTTCGTGCTATTTTCAACTGTGGTTTCTATTTGTAGAGGACATTCGCTACATTATGTATTTAAGGAGCTGTGGATAGTGATGATTTATCTTTTTCTGAGGCTATTTTTCGCGGATTCTACCCGTATAGTTCTTTACTTAATGGCTTTTTCTCTGTTTGTGTTGTGTATTGCATCGGCGATTTTAAGCCCTCATGTTCCACCTATTACTGGCCTTTTTTCACATAAAAATACCTTTGGCATATTTGCGGAGATGGATTTTTTAATATTGGTTTCTAATTGGTTTGCTCCGGCAATTGTTATTTTGGTTTTGGTTCTTGCATCTGGTTGTCGCTTGGCGGTGATTATATCCTTCGTTTTTGGGATGTTAGCTATTTGGAAGTTCAGAAGGAAACTTTTTGCAAAGGCCGTAGTTGCCTTCGTGGCTTTTAGCTTTTTTGTGCTGGCTTTGTTCCCACAGGTTTCCAAGAGGTTTACTAGCCTTGCTAGATTCAAGGATAAAAGCTTTGAGGATAGATTGGCTATTATGAAAGCATCCTATGGACTTGCGCTTCGCAGGTTTCCCTATGGTTGGGGATATAGAAGGCCTTGGAAGTGTCTGTGCAAAAGGTATCCCAGTGTTGTTAAAGGCGCCATTGATAGGGAAGAACTGTTCTCCTTTATCTGCAGGGGAGGCGCCCACAACACCCCTTTGGAGCTTCTTTTTGAAGGAGGCATCGTAGGTGCTATCTTTGGTGTTCTTTTGTACTTCTACGCTTTTTACTTCTTCCTTAAAGGCTTTGTTTTTGACAAAAGCATTAACTTAGAGACAATCTGCTTTCTGCTTCTTTTGGCCTTGCTGGTTCATGGGGTTGGAGAGGTGATACTGTATTCTAAAAGGGGCGTTCTTCTGTTTTCTATTCTGGCTCTTTGTGGTAATGCGGAGGTTAAAAAGGCCTTGGAGGGATGCTGTGGTAGTGAGAATAATAGTGAATCTTAAAAGGGGAGTCCTTGATCCTCAGGGGAAAGCGGTTCTTGGAGCTCTTCAAAATCTGGGCTTTTCTTCAGTTAAGGATGTTAGGGTCGGTAAGGTTATATACTTAAGGCTTGAAGGAGTTGATAAGGGAAAGGTGGGAGGTATCGTTGAGGAAATGTGTGCGAAACTTCTTGTTAATCCCGTTATAGAGGATTATCAATGGGAGATTGTGGAGGAGTGATATGAAATTTGGCGTTGTGATTTTCCCAGGTTCCAACTGCGATATGGACTGCTACTGGGCGGTTAGGGAGGTATTGGGCGAGGAGTGCGAGTACATATGGTACAAGGATACAGATATATGGGATTTTGACTGTATCATACTTCCTGGGGGCTTTTCTTACGGGGACTATCTCAGGGCGGGAGCTATAGCCAAGGTCTCGCCCATTATAGGAGCGCTTAGGGAGTTTGTTAAAGATGAGAGCAAGCTTGTAATAGGCATATGCAACGGCTTCCAGATATTGCTGGAGGCGGGATTCCTTCCCGGTGCCATGCTTAGAAATAGAAATCTCAAATTTATATGTGAGTATGTGGATGTGGTGGTTGAGAACAATGAAACTCCCTTTACCTGTCTTTGTGAGAGGGGAGAGGTCTTAAGGATTCCCATAGCCCATATGGAGGGCAACTACTTTGCCGATGAGAAAACCTTGAAGAGCATTATTGAAAACGGACAGGTGGTCTTCAGATACCATAAGTTCAATCCCAACGGCTCTATTTACGATATAGCCGGGATATGTAACCGTAAGAAAAATGTGCTTGGGATGATGCCTCATCCTGAGAGGTGCTGTGAGGAGCTTTTGGGAAGCACAGACGGTTTAAAGATCTTTAGGTCTATTGTGGCCTACCATGGGGGAAAAGTTGAGGCTTAATAGGTTTTTGGCAGAGGCAGGGCTTGGTGCCCGTAGGAAGGTGGAGAAGCTGATAGAGGAAGGGAGGGTGGCTGTAAACGGTATCGTGGTGAAGGAGTACGGCTACAGGGTGGATCCCGAGGCGGACATTGTGACGGTTGATGGGAAGATGGTGGAGATACAGCCTAAGGTTTATCTTCTCTTCAACAAGCCCAAGGGGATCCTTACCACCATGAAGGATGAGAGGGGGAGGCTTACTGTTTACGATGTACTTCCCTTTAAGGATATAAGGGTCTATCCCGTTGGGCGCTTAGACAGGTCCTCAAAGGGGCTTTTGCTTCTCACCAACGACGGGGAGCTTGCCTACAGGCTACTTCATCCGAAGTACCATGTGAGGAAGGTTTACATAGTGGTTGTTGAGGGGTATCCTCCAAAGGAGAAGCTGGATAAGTTAAGGAGGGGTATATACCTGTATCCCGAGGGAAAGACTCTACCCTGTGAGATAGAGGTTCTGGAAAGGCTCAAGGGCTTCACGAGACTTAAAGTGGTTTTGCGGGAGGGGAGGAAGAGACAGATAAGGAGGATGTTTAAAAAGATAGGCTATCTTGTGAAGGATCTTACCAGAGTGGCTATGGGTCCTCTTACGCTTAAAGGGCTTCCAGAGGGACACTTCAGATTCCTTACGGAAGAGGAGGTTGAGGAGCTTAAGAGGGCTGTGGGCCTTTTGCATGAGGGGAGGAAGAAATGAGAAGGCTCTTTTCCTTTTTGCTGCTTTTCTTCCTTTTAACATCACGGGGTTTGGAGGGTAAGGTGCTGGGGATAGAGGCCAAGGAGAAGGTGCTTAAAAACGGGTTGAAGGTTATCGTTGTGGAGGATCACTCCACTCCAACGGTGACATTTCAGGTGTGGTACAAGGTAGGTTCTTACTATGAGACCTTTGGTAAGACGGGCATTTCCCATCTTTTGGAGCACATGATGTTTGAGGGGACAAAAAAGTATCCTCCTGGTGAGTTTTCAAAGATAGTGGCCAGAAACGGGGGGCAGGAGAATGCCTTTACCAGCAGGGACTACACTGCCTACTTTGAGAACTGGGCCTCGGATAGGCTTAAGATCTCCATGGAGCTTGAGTCTGACCGCATGGTGAATCTGCTTCTGGATCCCAAGGAGTTTGAGAGGGAGAAGAAGGTAGTTATGGAGGAGAGGCGGCTTAGGACGGAGGATGATCCCACATCGCTTCTGGTGGAGGAGGTATATGCTGCAGCCTTTAAGGCCCATCCGTATCACTGGCCCGTCATAGGTTGGATGAAGGATATAGAGAACATAACGCTGGAAGACTTAAGGCACCACTACAGAACCTACTACGCTCCCAATAACGCCATCATAGTGGTTGTGGGTGATGTGAAGGCAGAGGAGGTCTTCAAGCTGGTTGAGGAGTACTTTGGGAGCATTCCTCCGGCAAAACACATTCCTCATCCCAAGTACTGGGAGCCTCCTCAGAGGGGGGAGAGGAGGGTCATTGTTAAAAGTCCCGAGGCGAAGCTCCCCTTTATATTTGGGGGCTTTCACGTTCCAAACATAGGCTCTGGTGAGGAGTATGCGCTGAAGGTGCTTGTCAACATACTGGGGGTGGGTAGAAGCTCCAGGCTGTATAAGAGGCTGGTGTTTGAGGAAAAGAAGGCCCTTTATGCAGGTGCCTATTACTCGTCCAAAACGCTATCCCCAGGGCTTTTGTGCTTCTACGCTGCGGTTCAGCAGGGCGTAAAGCCCGAGGAGGTGGAGAAACTCATATGGGAGGAGATAGAAAAGATAAGAAAGGGGGACATCACAGAAAAGGAGCTGGAAAAGGCCAAAAACCAGATTGCGTCGGATTTTATATACGGACTGGACTCCAACTTCTACAGGGCCATGAGCATAGGGATACTTGAGGCCATCGGTAAGGATTGGCGCTATCTGAACACCTATGTGGATAACATAAGAAAAGTTACTAAAGAAGATGTGATAAGAGTGGCCAGAAAGTACCTTACTAGGGACAACCTTACCATAGGGTATCTTCTGCCCGAGGTGAAGCAATGAGTAGGTTGCTGATAATCCTTTTTGGGGGGTTGTTAATGGCAACAGTGGCTATGGCAAAAATAACGCCTAAGATAACGAAGCTGGACAATGGACTTGAGGTGTGGGTGGTTGAGAGAAAAGTCCTTCCCTTTGCGGTGTTTAAACTGGTTATCCCTGCAGGTTCCGTTTTTGATCCGGAAAGCAAAGCGGGGCTTGCCTACCTTACCTCCCAGATGATCTCTGAGGGTGCGGGAAACATGACTGCTGTTGAGATATCGGATAAATTTGAGTTCATGGGGGCGGACTTTGGCGTTGATTGCAACAAGGACTATGTTACAGTTAGTCTAAAGGTTACCAAAGGATACATGGATGAGGCTTTAAAGCTCTTCGCTACGGTGGTTACTGAGCCCACATTCCCTGCCAAAGAGTTTGTGAGGGTTAAGAACGAGGTGGTGGGAGAGATTTTAAAGGATCAGGAGGATCCCGGTATAGTGGCGGCTCAGGAGTTTGACGAGCTGGTTTATGGAAAGGAACATCCCTACCACAGGCCCGTTAAAGGCTACATAGATACGGTAAGGAGTATCTCTCTTGACGAGGTTAAAGAGTTTTACAAGGTGCATTATCTTCCCGAGGGGAGCATTCTTGTGGTTGTGGGGGATGTGGATTATGAGCCTCTGATAAAGGAGCTTAACTCCCTATTTAAGGATTGGGTGGGTAAGGCCCCCTCCTATCCTAAGGTGGAGACTCCTAAGTTTCATCCTGGGAAAAAGGTGGTTCCCAAGGATGTGGTTCAGGCAAATATAGTTATAGGACATATAGGGGTTAAAAGGAGCAATCCGGATTTTATAAAGCTTTATGTGGCCAACCAGATACTAGGTGGTGGAGGCCTTACCTCTAGGCTTTTTGAGAAGATAAGGGAGGAGAAGGGATATTCGTATTCCGTTTACAGCATGTTTTTACCCACCCTGTACACGGGCACCTTTCGCATAGTGCTTCAGACCAAGAACGCCTCTGCGGATGAGGCTATAAAGGATGTTATTAGTGAGGTTAAAGAGTTTGTGGAAAAGGGGCCTACCGAGAAGGAGTTGGAGGATGCTAAGCGCTATCTCACAGGAAGCTTCCCTCTAAAGATTGACACCAACGAGGAAATTGCCTCATACCTCGCCTTTGCCGCATTCCACAAGTTGGGTCCTGATTATTTGAATAGGTTTACAGATATGGTGAATGAGGTGACTCTGGACGATGTGAAGCGTGTTGCAAAAGAGTATATTCACCCTGATAAGTTCACCATAGTGGTGGTGAGGAAGGTAGAGAAATGATTTCCTTACGGAGGGTGTCTCCCTGAAACAGTAGGTAAAAAGCAGCATCTTGAGGGTCCTTTTCTTCCAAAGAAAAGAGTATAAATCCCGGTAATCTTTTTGTGAGTTTTACAGGGTTTGTGGTCATCATTGCCAGCACCTCAAGCGGTGAAAGGTTCCTCTGTGTGAAAAAGAGGGTTCGTGCCTCTTCCCAGAGGTTTATGTTGGGGGATGAGCCTAGGCTATCTGTGCCCAAAACCACATTTACGCTTTTGTCAATCAGTTTTTTTACAGGCGCAACCTTTCCGGATAGATACAGGTTGCTTCTGGGGCAGACACATACATGGGTGTTTGTCTTTGCTATTATCTCAATGTCCCTCTCGTCCACAAAGCAACAGTGGACAAAGAGGGTATTGGGGCCTGCCAAACCCATTTCTGCAAGGTATTCAACAGGGCTTCTGTAGGTTCCCATGCTCCTTCTCCTTCCCACAAGAGGATATATGATTTCTTCTATGAGGTTTCTTTTGCCTTTTACAAACTTTATTTCTTCTTCGCTTTCTGCCACATGAATGGATTTGAGCCTGTCTGGATACCTTTCTACAACAGCCTTTAAAAGCTCAGGGGTTGTGCTGTATACGGCGTGCGGGCTTACCATGTAGCCTTTTGGCAGCTCTGGTATGTCTGAGCCTGTAACCTCCAGAAA
This sequence comes from bacterium, assembly GCA_027022065.1. GTDB lineage: Bacteria > Thermosulfidibacterota > Thermosulfidibacteria > Thermosulfidibacterales > Thermosulfidibacteraceae > JALVZS01. The sequence goes on along the minus strand of JALVZS010000221.1, from coordinate 10,882 downwards.
GGGCACAACGCCCATTTTGGTAAGGGGACATTCCTTGTCCCTTGTTATGTCCAGAATTGAAAAGATTCCTAGCCTTCTGCTTTCTTCTGCAAGCTTTCTAGATTCCTGTGAGTATTTCCTTGAAAGTTCTTTATGGGAGATTATCTTTGCAATCCAGAAGGTGAAGTTTTCGGCAAAGATGGGTATGTTGATGTCTAGGTGTGCGTGGCAGTTGGAGAGGGTGGGAATAAGAACGCCTTTGTGTGTAGGAGATTTAATAGAAGAGCCGGCACTTTCTACAGAAACTTTGCGATTCACTTTTATCACGGGGTTTTTGATTACCTTATCGGGAGGTATTAGGAGAGCTCCCTCTATCCTATACTCCTTCTCCATGCCTTTTCCTCTGTTTGACATATCTTCTGTCCTAAAGTAAGTTATCAATTGAGGAGAGGTAAAGCCATGTTTGAGAATTTTACAGAAAGGGCCAGAAAGGCGATAATTATTGCTAGGGGCGAGGCAGAAAGATACCAGCACGATACCCTCACCACGGCCCATCTATTGATGGGCATCCTCAAGGAGGGCTCTGGACTGGGTATAACTGTGCTTGAGCGTCTCGGCGTGGAGATTCCGTATCTGAAAGACGAGCTTCAAAGGAGGATCCCTTACGGAAGGCGTGGCTTTGTGGTGGGAGCCATCCCCTTTGCCCCTGATGCAAAGAAGGTTCTTGAGTATGCACAGGAAGAGGCTCAGCTTCTAGGGCAGGATTATGTGGGGACTGAGCATCTCATACTGGGCATCTTGAGGGAGAGAACTGGCATTGCGGGAAAGCTTTTGAGGAGGATGGGAATTGAGGTTGAGGATGCGAGGGAAGTTGTCAGGGAGCTTGTGGGGGAGGAGGAGTTTTCCCGCAAGAAAAAGAACAGAAAGACGCCCGCTCTTGATGAGTTTGGTATAGATCTCACAAAGCTTGCAAGGGAAGGCAAGCTTGATCCCGTAATAGGCAGGGAGAGGGAGATAGAAAGGATAATACAGATACTTTCCAGAAAAACAAAGAACAATCCTGTACTCATAGGAGAGCCTGGGGTTGGCAAGACCGCCATAGTTGAAGGACTTGCCCAGAGGATCGTGAATAGGGAGGTGCCGGAGAACCTGCTTGATATGCGTATCATAGCTTTGGATCTTGGTGCCATAGTTGCGGGAACCAAATACAGGGGTCAGTTTGAGTCTCGTATGAAGGCCATAATAAAAGAGGCGTCCCAAGGCGATGATATAATTCTCTTCATAGACGAGTTGCACACCTTGGTGGGTGCGGGAGCTGCCGAGGGCTCCATAGATGCAGCCAACATGCTCAAACCCGCCCTTGCCAGAGGTGAAATCAGAGTGATAGGTGCCACGACACTTTCCGAATACCGCAAGTACATAGAAAAAGACGGTGCCTTGGAGAGACGCTTCCAGGTGGTACTGGTTGAGCCCACACCTGTAGAGGAAACGCTAAACATACTTCACGGGTTAAAGAAGCGATACGAGGACTACCACGGTGTCATTATCTCGGATGAGGCGATAGAGGCTGCGGTAAAGATGTCCGATAGGTACCTTACGGATAAGTTCCTGCCCGATAAGGCCATAGATCTGCTGGATGAGGCCTGTTCCATGGTTCATGTGAGAAATGCCAGGGTTCCCGATTACATAAGGGACATGGAGATAGAGCTTGAAAAGGTTGAGGAGGAGAAGAAAAAGGCCGTTGAGGAGCAGGACTTTGAGAAGGCTGCGGATATAAGAAACAGGGAAGCGGAGATAAGGCAGAGGCTGAGGAGCCTGAAGAAGCAGTGGAAAGAGGAGAAGGGCAAGGAGAAGCCCGTTGTCACCGCGGAGGATGTGGCTGTTGTTACATCTAGGATAACGGGAATACCCCTTCACAGGATAAGTGTGGATGAGGAGAAGCGCCTCTTGATGCTGGAGGATGCGCTGAAGCAGCATATAGTTGGGCAGGATGAGGCCATAGAGAAGATCGTGAGGGCTATAAGAAGGGCCAGGGTTGGCTTGAGCAATCTAAAGAAGCCCATTGGTGTGTTCTTCTTCCTAGGACCAACGGGTGTTGGAAAGACCAGAACGGCAGAGGTTTTGGCGGAGCAGCTCTTTGGAAGCAGGGATGCACTTATAAGGATAGATATGTCGGAGTATATGGAGAAGTTCAATGTTTCCAAGTTGATAGGTGCTCCTCCTGGGTATGTGGGTTATGAGGAGGGAGGCCAGCTTACCGAGGCTGTGAGGCGCCGTCCTTATTCTGTGGTGCTTTTTGATGAAATGGAAAAGGCGCATCCCGATGTGTTTAACTTACTGCTTCAAATTATGGACAGCGGACGTCTCACCGATGCCTTTGGCAGAACTGTGGATTTCAGAAATACGGTGATTATTATGACCTCTAATGTGGGAGCAAAGCATTTCTTTAAAGGAGTTTCCTTGGGATTTGGGGACGAAGAGGCGGGATTTGAGAAGGTTAAAGATGAGGTGTTACAGCTCTTTAAAAAGAGGTTCCCGCCAGAGTTTGTCAACAGGATAGATCACATAGTTGTTTTCAGGCCTCTGAAGGAGAAGGATCTTTTGGCTATACTGGATATTATGATCAATGAGGTAAGGCAGTTGCTACTTGAGAAGGATTTGGATATTGAGCTTACCGATAAGGCCAAAAAGTGGATACTGGAAAAAGGTTACGAGCCTCAGCTTGGGGCAAGACCCCTTAGACGTACCATAGAGCGCTACATAGTGGATCCTATATCTGAGAAGATACTCACCAGAGAATTTAGAGAGGGAGACGTGATCCTTGTGGACGTTAGCAGAAAGCAGCTTGTGTTCAGAAAGAAATCGGCTCAGAGGGGCGATAAGGTTACTGTATAGCTTTCTGCTGATTCTTCTCGTGCCCTTCGTGTGCTTTTCTGCCTCTCCTCAGGGAGAGGTTGCAGTTCCTGTTAAAGTGATAGAGGTAAAAGGCAACAAGCGTGTAGATAAAAACACAATCCTCTTCAAGCTGGAAACAAGGGAGGGAGAACCTTTTTCTATTTATAAGATCCGCCGCGATGTAAAGACCCTTTATGAGACAGGATTCTTTGACGATGTGAAGGTGGATGTGGAGCCCTTTGAGGGCGGGGTTAAGGTAACCTACATAGTTAAGGAAAGGCCTGTTGTAACCCGTATAAGGATAGAGGGCAACAAACACATAAAGACCAAAGATATAAGAAAGGAGCTAAAGCAGTTCCCCTTCAACATCTTTAACGAGAAGATCCTTCACGAAAACATCCAGAAGATCAGACAACTATACCAGTCCAAGGGGTATTACAGTGTTAAAATAACCCCCGTTGTTAAGAGAATGGGAGATAGGGTTGAGCTCACCTACAAGATAAAGGAGGGGAAAAAGGCGGTTGTTGCCAAGATAGAGTTTGTGGGAAACAAGCACTTCTCCGACAGGAAATTAAAGGAGCAGATGATTACCAAGGAAAAAACACTTTTTAACACCATAGCCGTCCTTGTTAAGTCCCTTATGGGCAAGCCTGCCACATATTACTACATAAAGGACCTCCTTGATGTGGATCTTATGAAGCTCAGACAGTTCTACAAGGATCATGGATTTCTCAGGGTGGTTATAGGAGACCCTGAGATAAAGGTGGACAAGAAAAAAGGCAGGATTTACATAAGGATACCCATTGAGGAGGGGGCAAGGTACAAGGTTAAGTCTGTGGATGTGAAAACGGGAAAAGGGGATCCCTACACCAGGGAAGAGCTCCTGAAGGTGCTGAGATTGAAGCCCGGCATGTACTACAGTGCCAAGAGGATGAGGAAGGACGTGATGACCCTTACCGATCTCTACGGTGCCAAAGGGTATGTAAATGCGGATGTAAGGCCGCTTATAGACATTGATGACGATAACCACACCGTTTCTCTGGTCTACAGAATAGAGAAGGGGAAGAAGTACTATGTGGGTCGTATAGAGATTACGGGTAATGTGAAGACAAGGGATAAGGTGATAAGGAGGGAGATCCCTTTGGCAGAGGGGGATCTCATGAACACCATGTATCTTAAGCTTGCAAAGAAACGTTTGGAAAGAACGGGATTCTTCTCTACGGTAAATATAGAGACCAAGCCTGCTGAGGATCTTGGAGACAACTACATGAATGTGTTTGTCCACGTGGAGGAGCAGCCCACAGGATCCCTTATGATGGGTGGTGGGTATTCTTCGGCAGAAGCCTTTGGAGTAATGGTTAATCTTTCTGAAAAGAACCTTTTTGGAACAGGGCGTTCTATTTCTCTCAACGGTGAGTTCAGCACAAAGAGGATAGACTATGAGCTGTCCTTCTTTGATCCGTATTTTATGGACAAAAACATCGCCTTTTCCCTTAACTCCTACCATGAGCGCTACGAGTATGACCTTTACGATGAGTACACCTACGGCTTTAGCGTTAGTTTTGGTAAGAACATCTGGAACTGGTACACTAAGGCCTTTGTGGGGTATGAGCTGAGGTATGTTTCACTGGAGGATGTGGACAGCGATGCCCCTGAGTTTATAAAGGATGAGGAGGGAGGTGCACTTTCATCTGCTGTGACCTTTACCATAACGCAGGATACCAGGAACAGCTCTGTTATGCCCACCGAGGGATTTTACAGAAGCCTCTCCTTTAAGCTTTCGGGTTTAGGAGGGGATTACGCCTACTACAAGGTGTATCTCAACTGGGAGAACTTCTGGCCTGCCAAGATGCTCCTTAGGGATTCTGTGTTTCATGCAAGATTCAGGTTTGGTTTTGTCAACCCTCTGCCTTGGGGAGAAGGCAGGCCGGTCTTTGAGCGCTTCTATGTGGGTGGTCAAAATACGGTAAGGGGATTTGAGGAGGATGAGGCAGGTCCAGAAGAGGACGGGGATGCCATTGGTGGAACTAAGGAGGTTATATTAAACCTGGAGTACATGTTTCCGTTGGTGGGCTCCTTGAAGGGATTGGTGTTCTTTGATACAGGTGCTGCCTTTGACAATGGGCAGATGATCAGCCTTGGCCCCATGAGGCAGAGCGTTGGTTTAGGCTTGAGGTTCGTTACTCCTTTTGGTCCTTTGAAGGTTGATCTTGCGTATAAACTTGATAAGAGGAAAGATGAGAGCGCCTTTAAGACATACTTCTCTGTTGGTTCTCTCTTTTAAAAATCTTTTGGAGGTTTGGGTATGAGAAAGCTTTTGATCTTTGCGGCTGCTTTTTCCCTGCTGACTGTTGCTGCGTATGCGGGAACGGTTAAGATAGGGGTGATTGACATGCAGAAGATAGTATTTGAGTCCAAGGAGGGTAAGAAGGCCAAGGCTGAGTGGGAGAAGGAGTATAACGAGAAAAAGCAGGAGATAGATAAAAAGACCAAGGAGCTGCAGAAGCTTCAGGAGGAGCTCAAGAAGAACGCTGCTGTCCTTTCTGAAAAGGCGAAGAAGCAGAAGCAGGAGGAGCTGAGGAAAAAAGCTATGGAGCTACAGTTTCTTAAGCAGGAGGCCATGCAGTATCTGCAGAAGAGGAATGCAGAGCTTGTAGATGCCATTCTTAAAAAGGCTATAAAGATTGTGCAGGATTACGGTAAGAGAAACGGCTATACACTTATTATAGATCGGACGGGGAAGGTGGTTTACTCGGATCCCTCAGTGGATCTTACCAAGAAGATAATCCAGATCATGGATAAAGGCGCATCCACCAGCAAAAAGAAGTGAGATGAAGGCCTCTGAGATTGCGTCTTTTGTTGGAGGAAGGCTTGAGGGCCCCGATATTGAGGTGAGGGGCCTTTCCTCTTATAGGGATGCTCAGGAAGGAGAGATAACCTTTGTGGCCAATTCTTCCTGGCTAAGGCATTCTACAGGGGCCTCTGTGATTATCCTTAAAGAGGGAATGCCGCCTGTTGAGGGTAAGTCCTGCATATTCGTCAAGGATCCTCTGGAAGCGGTTATAAGGCTTGCCTACATGTTTTGGAAAGAGGATTACGGAACGGGTATATCTGGTATGGCCGTGGTTTCCCCTAAAGCCCATATTGGTAAGGATGTGGTGATTAGAGAGTTTGCAGTTGTTGAAGACGATGTGGTGTTGGAAGATGGGGTTGTTGTTATGCCTTTCGTCTATATAGGCAAAGGCAGCCGTGTAGGTGAAAAAACGGTGCTTTTTCCCCATGTGGTGGTATATCCAGGCACGATGATAGGCAAAAGGTGCAGGATTCACGCAGGAACGGTTTTGGGTGCTGATGGTTTTGGATATATTGAAAGGGATGGAAAGAGGGTCAAAATTCCGCAGATAGGAAGGGTTGTGATAGGGGACGATGTGGAGATAGGGGCAAATACCTGCATAGATAGAGCTACTTTTGGCAAGACCGAGATAGGAGCAGGCACAAAACTGGATAACCTCATACAGATTGGGCACAACGTCAAGGTAGGGAAGGACTGTGCCTTTGCCGCTCAGGTGGGCATATCTGGCAGTGTTGAGATAGGAGATAGGGTGCTTATGGGAGGTCAGGTGGGAATAGCGGATCATGTGCGGATAGGCTCGGATGTGAAGATAGCGGCAAAGGCGGGCGTCCCTGGCAACATAAGGGATGGAGAGGTTGTTATAGGGGGATTCCCTGCTATTCCTGCTTCCAGGTGGAAGAGGATATACGGAGCCATGCTGAAACTTCCGGAGATATACTCCCTCTTCAGAAAGCTTACGAAGGGGGAAAGGGATGCTTGACATAAAAAAGGTGCTAGAGTTTCTGCCTCACAGATACCCATTTTTGCTTGTGGATAGAATCCTGGAGCTGAAGGAGGGGGAGTATGTAAAGGCCCTTAAAAATGTTACCTTTAACGAGCCTTATTTTGTGGGCCACTTTCCCGGTGAGCCTGTGATGCCAGGGGTTCTCATCATAGAGGCCCTTGCCCAAGCAGGTGCTATAATAGCCCTCTGTGGCATGAGCGAGGAGGAGCGTAGAAACAGGCTTGCCTTTTTTGGAGGTATAGAGAAGGCCCGGTTTAAAAGGCCTGTGCGTCCGGGGGATCAGCTTATACTTGAGGGAAGGACGATTAAGAGAAGGAGTGCCTTCTGGAAGATGGAGGGAAGAGCCACCGTTGATGGAGAGATAGCGGCTGAGGCTATTTTACAGGCCTACATAGTGGAGAGAAAATGAGGAAGGCCTTTTTAGCCCTCTTTGCCCTTTTATTCTCCTTATCATGTTTTGCGGTTTCCCCTGAAAAACTCAAGGATCTAGCAGAGGCTATAGCCGATGCATTTCCTCCCGTTGAGGGGTTTGTGGAGGGGGTTAGGGGGGATTTTGCTATTATAGATCTAGGATACAAGAACTTTGTTTATAAGGGCATGGTGCTTAGCGTGTCCAGAAAGGGCTTCCCCTTTAGGAATCCCATTACGGGTGAGCTTATCGGCTACACCGAGAGGGTGTTGGGGCTTGCTCAGGTTCTCAAGGTTTATCCAGAGGCTTCTCTTGTGAGGTTATACACTACTTCTCCTGTGAAGCCGGGGGACATCGTTCGTATAACCAGAGGGCATGTAAATATGTTCATTTTCCCCCTTGTTGATAACACGGGGGAGGGCTTTAATATCATGGCTTTCTCGGACAGCTTGAGGAGGTATCTGGAGCAAACGGGCAGGTTTGAGGTGTTTCCCGAGGACAGGGTTATTCAAGAGGTTTCTGCCTACAAGGGCAACTTCCAGGAAAGGGGACTGCTTGCTGTATTCAACGAGCTGTATAGAAACAAGCTTGAGCCCTTCTTCGCCATAGAGGGTGGGATATTCAAGGAACCCGATGGCTTTTACTTTCGTGGCGATATAGTGTGCCTCAATATAGCAAAGAGGGTTAAGTATCTCTCTGTATACCTTGGCACAACTAGGTGGGGACCTTCATTTGAGCAGGATGTCTTTTTTGCCTCTTCCCCTGTGGAGGGGAAAGGGGCTTCCCTTGGCGTTGGGGATGTGAACGGGGATGGGGTTGCTGATGTGCTCTATGCTGTGGACAACGTGGTGTATGCCCTTACCTATAGCAAGCAAAAGAACAAAATGGTCCCCCTTGGATCTTTTAAGGTGCCCATAACGTTTCACGTCTTCAACATAGATCTGGCGGATGTGGATGGGGATGGTAGGGACGAGATATTCGTTTCAGGTAGCGATTTCAAGGACTTCTCCATAAGCACCTTTGAATTTAAGATGAAGGGAAAGGATTTTAAGCGGCTGGACAGAATAGAGGAGAACTTTGTTAGGGTTTTTGAGTTTAAGGGAAGACCATTTGCCGTTTCCCAGTATCTCTTTAAGCAGGATCCCCTCTCCCTTCCTCCAAACTATGAGGTATTTGAAGACGGCAAGTTGAAGAAAATTGGTCCGCTGAAGGGACTAAAGGGAGATATTGTTCTGGGTATGGCTTCCTTTGATGCGGATGGAGACAGGAAGCCTGACTTTATCGTTAACGAGGATGGAAGGGTTGTGGTGAAAAGCTTTGATGGTGATATTATAACCGATCTTCCTAGATCCTACGGTAACACGGGAGTGGCATTCTTCTATAAAGAGCCTATGACCAAGGTGTTCTACGAGAGTGAGGGCTTCCTTGAGATGAGCAAGGAGGATTATGCCAGGTTCAAGGAGCTTACCCTTACTGTTCCTGGTAGGATTGCCGTTTATGATAAGGGCAAATACCCTCTTGTTGCGGTTTTCAGAAACAAGCCCTTTGTGTGGGGGGCCTACTTTGATCCTTTTAGGTCCTCTGAGGTGAAGATATACAGGTGGCGAAAGGGCTACTTTGAGGATGTGGGATGGAACAGGATGCTTCCAGAAGGCGTAAGAGATGTGGCGCTATACGATGTAAACGGTGATGGCAGGCCTGAGGTGCTACTTCTTACAAGTAGAGGTGTGAAAACCAGAAGGGAAGGGTTGAAGTTTTACAGCAGATTAATTATTTACAGAGGACCTAGGTAAAAACTCCTCTCTCCGAGGCTTTTGCTTCGGGGATACAAAAAACCGTGGGGAGGTGGTTAGGTGGAAAGGCGTTGCTATGAAAGTGTGGTGGTTTTCGTTCCAGAGCTTACGGAGCAGGAGCTTGAGGAGCAGATCAACTGGGTTAAGGAGCTTATAGCCAAGAACGATGGGGAAGTTTTAAAGGTTGACAACTGGGGCAAAAGGAAGCTCGCCTACGAGATTGAGAAGAGGAAAGAGGGTTATTATGTGCTCTTCCTCTTCTGGGGACTACCGCACACTGTTGAGGGTATTGAAAGGGCCTACAGGATAAACCACAATATTATCCGCTATCTTACGGTTAAGAGGGACGAGGAGGAGTGCGGAAGGGAGACTAAGGAGGAGTAGTTTATGCCCGTTTACATCAACAAGGTGTTTCTAGCGGGCAACCTTACTAAAGACCCTGAGATGCGTTACATGCCCTCTGGAACACCTGTGACCACCTTTAGGCTTGCTGTAAACAGAAGGTTCCGCAACAAAAACGGAGAAGAGGTTGATGAGACCTGCTTCATTGATGTTGTGGTTTATGGAAAAACTGCGGAGGTTTGCAACGAATACCTCAGTAAAGGAAGAAATGTGCTTGTGGAGGGAAGGCTCCGCTTTGAGACCTGGGAGACAGACGCCGGGAGGAGAAGTAGGCATGTGGTTGTGGCAGACTCTGTGAAGTTCCTTGGTGGTAGGGAGGAGAAGGAGGAGATCGTTAAACCGGATATATCAGATATTGATTTGGAAGAGGATGATGAGTTTCCCTTTTAAAATATTGAGGAGGTAGGAAGATGGCAACTGCTGATGTAAAGAGAAGGTTTGTTAGAAAGAAGGTATGTAAATTCTGCGCCGAGGGGATAGAGAAGATTGATTACAAGGATGTTGAAAGGCTCAAGAACTATCTAAGTGAGAGGGGAAAGATACTTCCGAGGAGAATGACGGGGGTATGTGCCAAGCATCAGAGGCAGCTTGCCAGGGCTATAAAGAGGGCTAGGATCCTTGCGCTTCTGCCCTTTGTTGTTAGGTAAGGAGGTGGGGCATGAGCGTTATTGACGCTGCCCATGTGAAGACCAACATGAAGCTGGAGATAGACGGAGAGCCCTACCTTGTTGTAGGTGCCGAGCACATAAAACCGGGTAAGGGGCAGGCTTTCTCAAGAATAAAGCTTAAAAATCTGCAAACGGGCGCCGTTATTGAAAAGACATACAAGGCCAACGACACCCTCAAGATAGCTGACTTTTCCTCCAGAAAGTCCCAGTTCCTCTACGCCCAGGGCGATGAGTACTACTTTATGGATATTGAGAACTACGAGCAGTACATGATAAAGGCAGAAACCCTTGACAGAGACCGCTACTTCTTGAAGGAGGGCCTTGAGGTAAAGGTGCTCCTCTACAAGGGAACGCCTATAGGTATAGAGCTTCCAAAGGCGGTGGAGCTGGAGGTGGTGGAAACGGAGCCTGGCGTTAAAGGAGATACTGCGGCAGGTGGCACAAAACCTGCAAAGCTTGAGACGGGCTATGTGGTGCAGGTTCCTCTTTTTATCTCTGAAGGAGACATCGTGAGGATTGACACAAGAACGGGAGAGTATGTGGAGAGGGTCAACCGGTAATGATAAAGGACATAAATGAGCTTTACCGCCTCATAGATAGGGTGGCTGCCTCTGGCCTCTCCCGTTTTGAGCTTGAAACAGAAGGGCTAAAGCTGGTTCTTGAAAGGCAGCAGCCTGTTCAGCAATTGCCCTCTACCCTTCCTGCTCCTTCTTCCCCAACCACTCAGGTTGAGGAGGAGGCGGCTGCAAAGGAGCAGGAGGATTTTGGTAATTATGCGGTTATACGCTCTCCTATCGTTGGCACTTTCTACAGGGCGCCTTCTCCTGATGCACCTCCCTATGTGGAGGTGGGGGACATTGTGGAGAAGGGGCAGGTGCT
>JALVZS010000220.1:6090-18770 GCA_027022065.1 bacterium | reverse complement strand
ACAAGATAAAGGGCCTTGAAGAGATAAAGTGCATTGTGGATAAGGCAAAGAGGGAAGGGAAAAAGGTGGTTCTTGCCAATGGGTGCTTTGATATACTGCATGTGGGGCATGTGAGATATCTTGAAGACGCCAAAAGGCATGGGGATGTGCTTATCGTTGCTGTGAACTCCGATAGGTCTGTTAAAAGGCTTAAGGGTCCTGAAAGGCCCTTTATGCCCGATTATGAAAGGGCCGAAATTGTGGCGGCGCTTGGTTGTGTTGATTATGTTTTTATCTTTGATGAGGAAAGGCTTGACAGGATTCTACTCTACCTCAGACCGCACTTTCAGGCCAAGGGGACCGACTACACTCCTGACATGGTGCCAGAAAAAAAGACTGTAGAATCTTATGGAGGTAAGGTTATCATCTGTGGGGATCCCAAGGATCACTCAACTACGGAGCTTTTGGGGAGGATAAGGGGTGAGAAGAACTAAGATTGTGGCCACTTTGGGGCCTTCAACGAGGGATCTTGATACCATCGTGCAGCTTATAAGGGAAGGGGTGGATGTGTTTAGGCTTAACTTCAGCCACGGAGACAGGGAGTATCACCGAGAGAATATAAGGCTCATAAGGGAAGCGGAAGGAATAGCGGGAAGGCCTGTAGCTATTCTTCAGGATCTTTCCGGTCCAAAGATAAGGGTTACGCATATTAAGGGTGATAAGCTCACTTTGCATCAGGGAGACATTCTCGGGATAAGCAGAACGGAGGAACCCCGCGATGATGCCATATCCATATCGTATCCTAAAATACTGGATAAGGTAGAGGTAGGTTCCTTTATAACCATGGCAGACGGCACCATAAGGCTTGAGGTAACTAGGGTCACACCATCTTTTGTTGAGTGCCGGGTGGTTAACGGAGGAGTGCTTTCGGTGAGAAAAGGGGTGAACTTTCCAGATGTGGACATTGATATCCCCGCTATAACGGAAAAGGATGTGGAGGACATAAAGTTTGGGGTTAAGGAAGGGGTGGATATTATAGCCGTTTCCTTTGTTAAGGATCCCGTGGATGTGCTTATGGCGAAAAAATACGTGGCGTCCTTTGGTGGGGATCAGCCGGTTTTTGCGAAGATAGAGAAGCACGAGGCGGTTAACAACATAGATGGGATAATAGATGCTGCCGATGGGATAATGGTGGCAAGGGGCGATCTGGGGGTGGAGATAGAGATAGAGAAGGTTCCCATTGTGCAAAAGAAGATCATAAGCGCTTCTATTGATAAGGGGAAGCCCGTCATAACGGCCACACAGATGCTCACTTCCATGATAAACTCTCCCTTTCCCACCAGGGCCGATGTTTCGGACATAGCCAATGCGGTGCTTGACGGCACTGATGCGGTGATGCTGTCTGACGAAACCACCGTGGGTAAGTATCCCGTTGAGGCGGTCAGGATGATGGCGAAGGTGATCCTTGAGGCGGAGAAGGTCTATGCTTTTTACAGAAAGCCACCTAGATTGACTTCGGAAGCTGCTTTGGCTTACTCTGCGGCAATTCTTGCCAGAGACATAAAGGCACACAGTATTGCGGTATTTACCTGCACGGGAAGATCCGCTTTAAGGGTTGCCAGGTACCGCCCTGAGTGTCCTATTGTTGCCTGCACCACGAGGAAGGAGGTGCTGAGGAGGCTCTGCGTTGTCTGGGGAGTTCTTCCCTTTGCGGTTCTTAAAACCTACGAAAGGGCCGATGAGATGCTGAGGGAGTTTATGAGGCTGGCGAGGGAAAAGGGCCTTACCGACGGCGACAAAAGATTTATAGCCGTTTTGGGCACCCACTTCAGCCACAGCAGAAACACCAATACCGTTATGCTGTTGAACTGAGGCCTCTTTGGGTATAGATAGGTTTAAACTGCTAAAGTTCTGCTTAAGGGGGATGTGTTTTGGTAAGGGTGAGATTTGCTCCAAGTCCCACAGGCCATCTGCACATAGGAGGCGCAAGGACGGCCATATTCAACTGGCTGTTTGCTAGGCACAATAAGGGCAAGTTTATCCTGCGCATAGAGGATACCGACAGAAGCCGCTCCACGGAGGAGTCAATAAGGGAGATACTGGAGGCTATGCGGTGGCTCGGTCTGGACTGGGACGAGGGACCATACAGGCAGACGGAGAGGATGGAGATATACAGGAGGGAGGCGGAAAGACTTATAAGGGAGGGAAAAGCTTACTACTGTTACTGCACGCCGGAGGAGCTGGAGGTCATAAGGGAGGAGATGAAGAAAAGGTGTGGGGTTCCCAAGTACGACGGAAGGTGTAGAAATAGAAAGGAGCCGAGGGAGGGGGTAAGACCCGTTATAAGGTTCAAGGTGGATACCGAGGGGGAGACGGTCTTTCACGATCTTATAAAGGGGGAGATAAGGTATCCCAACAGCCAGCTTGACGACTTTATTATTGTTCGCTCCGACGGGACTCCCACTTACAATTTTGTGGTGGTGGTAGATGACGCACTTATGGGGATAACCCATGTTATAAGGGGAGACGATCACCTGAACAACACGCCCAAACAGATACAGCTTTATAGGGCTTTGGGTTATGAGCCTCCGAAGTTTGCCCACGTTCCCATGATACTGGGACCTGACAGGACCAAGCTCAGCAAAAGGCACGGGGCCACAAGCGTGATGGCCTATAGAGAAGAGGGGTACCTGCCTGAGGCGCTCTTTAACTTTCTGGTGAGGCTGGGCTGGTCCCACGGGGATCAGGAGATATTCAGCAAGGAGGAACTTATAGAGCTGTTTACCCTTGAAGCGGTGGGCAAGTCTCCTGCCGTATTTAACCCTGAGAAGCTTCTCTGGCTCAACCACCACTACATGAAAACCTATCCGGTGGATAAACTTTCCGAGCTTCTTGCGGAGTTTTTGGAGAAGGAGGGAATTGTTGAGGATGCATCAAAGATTGATAGGAAGTGGCTTGAGGAGGTGGTGGTTGCCTTTAGGGAGCGCTCAAAGACCGTAAAAGAAATGGCCCATCATTGTGCCTTTCTGTTTAAAGCGCCGGAAAGTTATGACGAAGACGGGGTTAAAAAGTTTTTCAAGCCCGAGGTGGTGCCCTATCTTGAGGCCATTGCGGAGGAGATTGAAAACGCTTCCCAGTTTACAAAGGAGGCCATTGACGAGATATTTAAGAGGGTTTTGGATAGATTCGGCATAAAGCTCAAAGCCGTGGCTCAGCCCGTGAGGCTGGCCATAACGGGAAGGACGGTGAGTCCTGGTCTGCACGAGATACTGCTTCTTACGGGAAAAGAGGAGTCTGTTAGAAGGATAAAAAAGGCCGTTGAGTTTATAAAAAGTCTTGGCTGAAGGAGGTGGGAGATGGACTTCTGGGAGGTTATAAAGAAGAGAAGGAGTATTAGACGCTTTAAGGAGGATCCTGTTTCTGATGGGCAGATAGAGAAGATTCTGGAAGCGGTTAAGTGGGCTCCTTCCTGGGCCAATACCCAGTGCTGGGAGATCATTGTGGTTAAGGATCCCGAGATAAGGAAGCAGCTTCAGGAAACCCTTCCACCAAACAACCCAGCCTACAAGGCCTGCGGACAGGCTCCCGTTCTTCTCGTTGGGGTGGCGAAGAGAAACACCTCCGGCTTTTACAAGGGCAAGGTCTGCACGGACAAGGGAGACTGGTACATGTTTGACATGGGGATAGCACTGGAGCATGCGGTGCTTGCTGCGTGCGCCCTTGGGCTTGGCACGGTGCATGTGGGACTCTTTGATCACAAGAAGGCCGCCGAGATCCTGAATGTGCCGGAAGGATACGAGGTTGTGGAGATCATCCCTGTTGGGTATCCCGATCAGGATCCTCCTGCTCCCAAGAGAAGGGAGATCAACGAGTTTGCCCATCTTGATAAGTTTGGCAATCCCTGGAGGAAGTAGATGTTCTACAGGTGGGATGAGGTTGAGGTAAGGGAGCCGGCACCTGGGGTGAAGATGAGGGTAATAACTGCCGAGAAGGTTCAGCTTGTGCTTTTTGAGCTGGCTTCAGGTGCCGAGATACCTGAGCACTCTCATCCTCATGAACAGGCGGGCACCGTTCTCAAGGGGAGTATTCTGCTTAAGGTGGGAGATGAAGAGAGGGTTTTGAAGGAGGGGGATGCCTATGTGGCTCCCTCTGGTGTTCCTCACAGTGGCAAGGCCCTTGATGAGGGGGCAGTAGTGCTGGATGTCTTTTCTCCACCTAGAGAAGAATACAGGTAGGAGGCAGCGTAATGATAAAGGCCGATTATATCTGGTTTGACGGAGAGCTGGTTAGGTGGGAAGATGCAAAGGTGCATCTACTTACCCACACACTTCACTACGGATTGGGGGTGTTCGAGGGCATAAGATGCTACAATACGAAGAAGGGGCCTGCGATTTTCAGACACCACGAGCATATAGAGAGGTTCTTTAAAAGCGCCCATATTGTCTACATGAAGATGCCCTTCAGCAGAGAGGAGATAAGGAAGGCTACCTTTGAAACCATAAAGGCAAACAACCTGAAGGAGTGCTATATACGTCCCATAGCCTTCTACGCTGAAGGCGCCATGGGTCTTTATCCTCTGAATAATAAGGTGCATGTGGCTATCATATGCTGGGAGTGGGGTGCCTACTTGGGAGATGAGGGGCTTAAGAAGGGCATAAGGTGCAAGATATCCTCCTTCAACAGACACCACATAAATGTTTCTATGACCAAGGCAAAGGTGTGCGGAAACTATGTGAACTCACAGCTTGCAAAAATAGAGGCCGTTGAAGATGGGTATGACGAGGCGCTGATGTTGAATGTGGACGGCACCGTTGCAGAGGGCTCTGGTGAAAATATATTTATTGTGAGGAAAGGCATTATAAAAACGCCGCCTGTTGCTGGAATACTTGAGGGGATAACTAGAGACAGCGTGATCACCATAGCTAAGGATCTGGGACTTGAAGTGAAGGAGGATCTGATAACCAGAGATGAGATATACATTGCCGACGAGATGTTTTTATGCGGAACCGCTGCTGAGATAACCCCAGTTAGGGAGGTGGACAGAAGGGTTATTGGAGAGGGCAGGCCGGGGCCCATAACCAGAAAGCTTCAGGAGGTGTTCTTTAAGGTTGTGAGGGGTGAGGATCCTAGATACGAGCACTGGCTTGACTATGTTGAGTAGGAGGTGGAGCCATGCCCATCTATGAGTACAAGTGCACGGTCTGTGGGCACCGGTTTGAGAAGCTTCAGTCCATAAGTGAGGAGCCCGTTAAGACATGCCCTGTTTGTGGTGGGGCGGTGAAGAAGCTGATATCCAATACTTCATTTATCCTTAAGGGAACGGGCTGGTATGTGACGGACTACGCCCGCAAGAACGGAGCTTCTAAGAGCTCTTCTGAAAAGGAGGAGGGCTCCTCAAAGAGCTCGTGCTCTAGCTGTTCTTCCAAGAACTGCTCTTCTTGTAAATAAAAGCTGGGAGGAAAGGATGAAGCGCTACGTATGTCAGATATGCGGTTATGTTTACAATCCTGAGAAGGGGGATCCCTCTCAGAACATCCCACCTGGAACGCCCTTTGAGAAGCTTCCCGATACCTGGGCGTGTCCGGTGTGCGGTGCTCCTAAGAGCCAGTTTAAAGAGGAGTAACCGGAGGGGGCCATGGAGCTGAAGGAGGAGTGGTTTGACTGGGTCTGGGGTTACGAGAGGCTTGGCAGATGGATTTTGATGAAGGTCTTTCTTGCTCTGGTGTTTCTCATCATAGCCCTTGTTACGCTGCACTTTGTCTTTCACACATACTACAAGATTGAGGCGGGCAAGATAACCGTTTCTGCTCTAAGAGCGCTCGTATCTTATGCGGGGGTCTATTAGGGCGTAGGTTATATCTGCGGCAAGATTCCCGAGGAGGGTGAGGGCTGCCCCTATGGTGAGTATTCCCATTATGGTGGGGTAGTCCCTCGCCATTGCCGCTTCATAAAACAGCTGTCCCATGCCGGGAATGGCAAAGATGGTTTCAAATATGACGCTTCCTCCTATGAGTCCCGGAACGGAAAGTCCAAGAAGCGTAACTATGGGCATTAAGGCGTTTTTTAAAGCGTGCTTTAGAACCACTGTCCTTTCCGGAAGGCCTTTGGCCCTTGCGGTTACTATGTAGTCCTGATTCAGCTGTTCCAGCATACTCTGCCTCATGTAGCGGGAGAATCCGGCAAGCCCTCCAAATGCGCTTATGAATACGGGCAGGATCAGGTGATTTACCCTGTCCCAGAAAAGGGCAAGCCCGTGCATGTGGGCGGCGTTAAGACTTTCTAGGCCGGATATGGGCAGTATTCTGAGCTTTACTCCAAAAAGTATCATGAGAAGCAGGGCGAGCCAGTAACCCGGCATGGAAAAACCTATGAAAACAAAAACGGTCAGAGACTTGTCCAGAAGCGAGTTCCTCTTAACGGCAGACACTATGCCTATGGGTATGGCAAAGATCAGAATGAGAAGAAGTGAGAGCAGA
Source organism: bacterium (assembly GCA_027022065.1). GTDB lineage: Bacteria > Thermosulfidibacterota > Thermosulfidibacteria > Thermosulfidibacterales > Thermosulfidibacteraceae > JALVZS01. The sequence goes on along the minus strand of JALVZS010000220.1, from coordinate 12,315 downwards.
TTTATGAGGAGCGTTACGGGGAGGCGCTCTTTTATCTTTTCAATCACGGGCTTTCCGTCAACGAAGGATGTGCCAAAGTCAAGCCTCACTATCCTTCTGAGCCATCTGAGGTACTGGATGTGTAGCGGCTTGTCCAGACCATAAAGCCTTTCCAGCCTTTTTACCGCTTCAGGCTTTACCTTGGGGTTGAAGGCTCCCTCGTAGAATGTGGGGTTGCCGGGAGCAAGCCTTATCACAACAAAGGTTATGAGGGTTATGCCGAAGAAGGTGGGTATGCAGTTTATGAGGCGCTTGACTATGTATGCGAACATGCTCTTGATATATGCGTGCGGAGGGCCTATTTCAAGTATCAAGTGGGATTGACTTGGGCGTGCTTTTTATGTAAAGGCTCTGCGTCCATTTCTTGATGGAGGGGTGGTATGTTCGCGATTATAGAGACTGGGAGCAAACAGTACAAGGTTCAGCCTGGTGATGTGCTTAGGGTGGAGAAGCTTCCCTATGAAGAGGGGCAGGAGATAGAGCTGGACAAGGTGTTGCTGGTTGAGGGAGAGGAAAGGAAGGTGGGCACTCCCTATGTTGAGGGTGCCAAGGTGGTGGCCAAGGTATTAAGACACGCAAGGGGCAAGAAGATCATAGGCATGAAGTTTAAGAGGAGAAAGAACTACAGGCGCAAGTGGGGTCACCGCCAGTGGTTTACGGAGCTTGAGATATTGGAAATAAAGGCTTAGGAGGTAGGCTATGGCGCATAAAAAGGGAGTTGGAAGTTCAAAGAACGGAAGGGATAGCATATCAAAAAGGTTAGGGGTAAAGAGGCACGACGGGCAGTTTGTCAGGGCCGGAAACATTTTGGTGCGCCAGAGGGGCACGAGGTTCTATCCTGGCGACAACGTGGGCATGGGGAGCGATTACACTCTGTTTGCAAAGATTGACGGTATAGTGCGTTTTATATCAAGGAGGGGAAGGAAATACGTCTGTGTTTATCCCGCCTCTGCCTAAATGTTTGTTGATAGGGTCAAGATATATGTAAAGGCTGGAGACGGCGGGGCGGGGTGTGTAAGCTTCCGTAGAGAGAAGTATGTTCCCAAAGGCGGTCCCGACGGTGGGGACGGGGGCCGCGGTGGAGATGTGATCCTTGAGGTAGATCCCCACCTGTTCACTTTGATAGACTACAAGTACAAGCCTTCCTACAGGGCCCAGAACGGGGGGCACGGAAAGGGAAAGAAGATGAAGGGGAAGGATGCCCCCCCTCTTGTACTGCGCGTTCCACCTGGGACGGTGGTGAAGGACGCAGAAACTGGGAGAATACTTGCCGATCTAACAGAGCCTGGACAGCGCTTTGTGGTGGCAAAAGGAGGAAGAGGGGGAAGGGGGAATGTCCACTTTGTTAAGCCTTGGAGGCAGGCACCCAGAATTGCCGAGCCGGGAGAGAAGGGAGAGGAGCGCTGGATAATACTTGAGCTTAAGCTGATAGCGGATGTGGGGCTTGTGGGGCTTCCCAATGCGGGAAAGTCTACACTTCTTTCCCGCGTTTCTCACGCAAAGCCCGCTATAGCCGATTATCCCTTTACAACGCTCTACCCTGTTTTGGGGGTTGTGAGGGTGGGGGAGTACGAGAGCTTCGTTATGGCCGATATCCCTGGTATAATTGAAGGGGCGCACAAAGGGGTTGGCTTGGGATTGGATTTTTTAAGGCATATAGAAAGGACAAAGGTGATACTGCAGCTTGTAGATATGAGCGGATTTGAGGTTGATCCCTTTAAGGCCTTTGAGGTGGTGGAAAAGGAGCTTAAGGAGTACGGTCAGGGGCTTGAGAAAAGGCCCAGGATCGTGGTGGGCACAAAAATTGATGCCGTTCAGAACTGGGCTTTGGTTAACAGGTTTGAGGAGTTCGTGAAAGAAAAAGGCTTTGACTTTGTTAAGGTGTCTGCCGTTACCGGTGTGGGGCTGAAGGAGCTTGTGGGAAGAACCTGGAGGCTTTTGAAGGAAGCAGGGCATGGGCAAGGAGAAGAGGGCTAGGGAGATTCTTCTTTCTCCCATAAAGAGGGTTTTGATAAAGGTGGGATCTGGAGTTATAGCTGCAGAAGAAGGTGGTTTAAATGAGGATGTGGTTAAAACCATTGTTGATGAGGTGTTTTATCTCAAAGGTAGGGGTATAGATGTGATCCTTGTCTCCTCTGGAGCGGTTGCCTGCGGGATGTCCATCCTCGGGATAAAGAGAAGGCCCGCTGAAATTCCAAAAAAGCAAGCCCTTGCCGCTGTGGGGCAGGCTCATCTCATAAGAACCTACGAGAGGTACTTCAACAAGCTGGGGATACATGTGGGGCAGGTGCTTCTGACAAGAGAAGATGTGGAGCACAGGAAGCGTTTTCTTAACGCCAAAAACGCCATGGAAGAGCTTATAAAGATGGGGATTGTTCCCATAGTGAATGAGAACGACACGGTGATGGTGGAGGAGATAAAGTTCGGGGACAACGACAGGCTCTCTGCCCTTGTTGCCATAATGATGGATGTGGATCTTGTGGTGATGCTCTCCACCGTGGATGGTCTGTACACCGAGGACCCCTTAACCCACGGTAAGGCCAAAAAGGTAAAGGTGGTGGACTGTGCGAAGGAGGATCCTTTCTCCATCTGTTGCGTTAGGGGAACCTCTCACTACGGCACAGGTGGTATGGCATCAAAGCTTGTGGCCATATCACAGCTTGCTTCCTCCGGCATATCCGCTGTTATTGCCAAAGGAGAAGCGGGGATTATGAGGAGGCTCTTTTCTGGAGAGCTTGTGGGAACGGTGTTTATCCCTTCGGGAAGAAAGGTGAGTGGTAAGAAGAGGTGGCTTGCCTTTGCCACCCATCCTGCCGGCAGGATCATCATAGACGAAGGGGCTTGTAACGCAATTGTCAAGGGAGGAAAGAGTCTTCTTCCCTCGGGTATTCTTGATGTTGAGGGGAAGTTTGAGCCTGGGGATGTGGTGAGTTGTGTTACTCCAGATGGGAAGGAGGTGGCGAGGGGGCTGACGAACTACTCCTCTGAGGAGATAGCAAAAATAAAGGGGCTAAAAACCTTTGAGATAGAATCTGTTTTGGGATATAAGCACTTTGACGAGGTAATACACAGGGACAACATGGTTATATGTGAAGGGTTGCTGATAGATGCGGTTTAGGAGGGGGATATGGATGTAAGGGAATATGTGGTGGAAGTGGCGAAAAGAGCAAAGGATGCTTACAGGAGGCTTGCATCCCTTTCAACGGATGTGAAGAATAAGGCCCTTATTTACATGGCGCAGGGGATTGAGGAAAAGGCTGAGCTTATAAAGAGGGAGAACGAGAAGGACCTAAAGGCTGGGGAGGAAATGGGCCTTTCAAAGGCTATGCTGGATCGCCTGCTTCTCAACGACAAAAGGATAAAGGCCATGGCGGACGGCTTGAGGGAAATCGCTGCCCTTCCGGATCCCGTTGGTGAGATAGTGAAGATGTGGAGGCGTCCAAACGGCCTTATGATAGGCAAGATGAGGGTTCCCATAGGCGTTGTGGGGATCATATACGAGTCCCGCCCCAATGTTACCGCCGATGCTGCGGGCCTTTGTGTGAAGTCTGGAAACGCTGTGGTTTTGAGGGGAGGATCTGAAGCCATAAACTCCAACAGGGTAATAGTGAACATACTGAGGGAGGCCTGTGCTAAAGCCGGTGTTCCCGAGGATGCAGTGTCCTTTATAGACACCACGGACAGGGAAGCGGTCAATGTCATGCTCAAGCTGGACGAAATCATAGATCTCATAATACCAAGGGGCGGGGAGGGGTTAATAAGGTTTGTTGCGGAAAATTCAAGAATTCCTGTGGTTTATCACTACAAAGGGGTGTGCCACACCTATGTGGACAAGTGCGCGGATCTGAAGATGGCTCAGGAGATATGCTTCAACGCCAAGGTTCAAAGGCCAGGGGTTTGCAATGCCATGGAGACCATGCTGGTACACAAAGATGTGGCTGAGAAGTTTTTGCCACCTATGTGCGAGAGATTCAGGAATGCTGGGGTGGAGATAAGAGGATGTGAGGTTACAAGATCTATTGTGCCCTGGGTTAAGGAAGCTACAGAGGAGGATTGGTACGCCGAGTATCTGGATCTAATACTTGCGGTAAAGGTGGTAAACAGCCTTGATGAGGCCATTGATCACATAAACAGATGTGGCTCCCACCATTCGGATGCCATAGTTACTGAAAATTACGAGAGGGGCATGAGGTTTCTGAGGGAGGTGGATTCAGCGGCGGTTTACATAAATGCTTCCACCAGATTCACCGATGGCTATGAGTTTGGACTGGGAGCAGAGATGGGTATCTCAACGCAGAAGCTCCATGTAAGGGGACCCATGGGTTTGGAGGATCTTACCTGCTGCAAGTATATAATTCTGGGTTGTGGTCAGGTGAGGGAATGAGATGGGGGAATTAAAGAGGCTCGGGATATTCGGGGGGACCTTCAATCCCATACACACGGGGCATCTCATAGTTGCCGAAAACATAAGAGATAAGTTTAACCTTGATATGATACTATTTATCCCTGCCCACATCCCACCTCACAAGTCTGTTGATGTTGCACCTGCTAAGGATAGGCTGGAGATGGTAAGGCTTGCCATAAAGGACAATCCGCTTTTTGGGGTTTCCGATGTTGAGCTCAAGCGGCAGGAGAAGTCCTACACAGTAGAAACACTCTGGGAGATAAAGGGGCAAACGGAAGCGGACCTGTTCTTCCTCATAGGGTCTGAGGCATTTATGCAGATACACACCTGGATGGCGCCGGATCAGCTCTTTACCATGACCAACTTTATAGTCATGGAAAGACCTGGTCGCGTTGTGGGGCCTGGAGACTTGGATGATTATCTTAAGGAGCTTGAGAGAACCCTTCCCTGCTTCTCCTACAGGGGAAGCGAGAGGGTGGGTGACGTTTACATATTCACCGTTGAATCCGAGAAGATGGAGTCCCGCATATATCTGACGCCCGTTATAGGGGTTTCCATTTCCTCCACCATGATTAGGCGCATGCTGAGGGAGGGAAGAAGCATCAGGTATCTGGTGCCTAAGGAGGTGGAGAACTACATCAGGGAAAAGGGGTTGTATGTAAAATGACGCTGGAAGAAAAAGTTAAAATTATAAGATCAGCCATAGAGGACAAAAAGGGAAGGGACATAAAGATTCTTGACCTTCGGGAGCTTTCAGCGGTTTGTGATGTTTTTGTTATCTGTTCTGTGGATATTCCTCTCCAGGCCAGAGCTGTTGCTGACGAGATAGACTATCGCCTATCAAGGGAGGGAGAGTATCCCATATCCATTGAGGGGTATGAGGGGTCTGAGTGGGTGCTTATGGACTATGGTGATGTGGTGGTGCATGTGTTTACTGAAAGTGCCAGGCTCTTTTACGATTTGGATAGACTCTGGGCCGATGCCCCTGAGTTTTGTCTAGTCTAACTGGAGGAAAGGATGTTTAGGGTTATGGTGGCTGTGGGATTGTTTATGCTGTTTTTTATTTATCTTACTTTAACGAATCCCGAAACCGTTACTGTACACATCTACAAGGAGGTGGCCTTCCACCTTCCCATGTCGGTTCTTCTGGTGGTGAACTTGGCTATAGGCTTTTTATTTGCCTACCTTTTGGGCATAGCTAAGGATATTAAGATAGCTCTTCTAGAGAGGAGGCTTAAAGCACAGGGAGCCATAAAGGATAAAATTGTAGAGTCCATGGATATGGAGGGGGAGTTCTCTCCCAGAAGCTCTCTTAGGTTTTTGGAAAATGTAAAGGTGGGGAAAGAGCCTCACCTTTTGGGGCTCTACGCTAGGTTCTTGAGGAAGACGGGAAGGCTTGACGAGGCCAAGGAGGTTCACTCTGGCCTTGTGGTTAAAGAGAAGCACGCGCCTCTTGTTGCGGAGTTTATAAGGGATCTTGTTAGTGATGGGAGGTACACAGAGGCGGTTTCTATGGTTAAGGACCTTCCCTCAGAGCTTCTTTCTCCTGCGGTTATGAAGGCTGGGGCTGAGGCTGCGGTTCTTGCAGGGGATGAGGACTTTGCCATATTTCTTGCGGAAAAGCTGCATGGTGCCGTTCCCTCAGAGGACACGGAGGCCTACTTTTTGGGCATAAAGGTGGAGGGCTTAAAGAAGAAGGGGGATGTCAAGGGGGTTAAGAAGATCTTGAAGAAGCGCCCGGATTTTATTCCGGCTCTATGTGCCCTTTTGGAGATGAATGA
>JALVZS010000220.1:0-6080 GCA_027022065.1 bacterium | reverse complement strand
GGCCCTTCTTGATGCGTTAAAGAATGCCTATAGAAAGACGAAGGATGTTACTTATCTTTTCTGGCTTGTTGATGTTATGGTGAAGAGGGAGAGTGCTGATCCCAAGAAGGTAATGGACTTTATTGATAAGCTGGAGGAGGATAAGAGGGAAACCATAGCCATAGTTAAGGCCTACATGTTTTGCGAGTTAGGCATGTATCAGGAGGCCCTTAAGTCCCTTGAGGATGCGGGAGACAGCATGGGGAGCATTCAGAGCTATGTGAGGTTTATGGCGTTTAAAGGCATGGGGAAGGAGAAGGAGGCCTGCGATTATGCAGTGGATGTGGCAAGAAGGGGAGCCTTTTCGTACAGATGCACAGTTTGCGGATACTCTTCATCCCAGCTTGAGCCTAGGTGTCCGTCCTGTGGTAACTACAGCACCATGAGATTAAGCTAGCTGTTATGAAGTATAGATACATAGCCAAGGATCCAACGGGCAGGGAGGTTGTGGGGGTTATGGAGGCCTCCATGCCTAGCGAGGTGGCCTCTTTTCTCAGAGGGGAAGGCCTTATTCCCGTCTCCATAGAACCTGCCAAGAAGGGTCTGGCCGCTTTAGAGATAAAGCTTCCCTTTGTCCACAGGGTAAGCCTTAAGGAGATTTTTCTCTTCACCAGGCAGCTCGCAGCCATGGTGGGAGCAGGTATATCCCTGCCTGTAGCCATAGACGCCATATCCTATCAGCTAAAGAACAAGTACTTCAGAAAGGTGCTTGATGATATCAAAAACAGCGTGGAAGCGGGAGTGAGGTTTTCAGAGGCCCTTAGGGCCTACAGGGATGTGTTTCCACCTCTTTACATAAGCATGGTGGAGGCGGGTGAGGTTACGGGAGAGCTTGATGTTATGCTTAAGAGGTGGGCCTTCGCTGCCGAGAAGACCCTTACCCTCAGGAGAAAGGTGAGAAATGCCATGATATACCCCATTGTGGTGCTGGTTGTGGCAATTCTCATACTCATATTCCTTCTGGTAAAGGTGGTGCCCACCTTCACCAAGATTTTTAGAGAGAGCCATGTGGAGCTTCCTGCCCTAACTCAGTTCGTTATAGGTGTCAGTGAGCTTGTGAGGCAGAGGTTTTATCTTCTAGTTCTTTGTGCAGTAGGAGGATTTGTGGCCTTTAGGATTGCCCTTCGCAACCCCTGGTTCAGATACAGGTGGGATGCCTTTAAGTTGAGGCTTCCTCTATTTGGAAACTTGGTGAAGAAGAGCACCGTTGCTAGGTTTTCAAGGACCTTGGCGACCATGTTGAAGAGCGGTGTTAGTATACTTGAGGGTATTGATGTTGTGGCCAGAACCTCTGGTAACAAGGTGATAGAGAAGGGTCTTTTGGATGCTAGGGAGAGGGTTTCCAGGGGAGAGCTTCTGTCAGAGGTGCTGAGGGATAACCCCGTTTTTCCCCCTCTTGTGGTGGAGATGGTTTCTGCTGGTGAGAAGACGGGAGCTCTTGATGAGATGCTGGAGAAGGTTGCGGATTTCTTTGAAGAGGAGGTGGACGCTGCTGTTGAAGCCCTTACCACCATGCTAGAGCCTATAATGATAGTGATTCTGGGAGGCATGGTGGGAACAATAGTTGTGGCTCTTTACCTTCCCATATTCAAGTTGGCCTCCACCATCCGATGAGTCTTGCCGTTTTGTCCCTTGTAGGCCTTTTTGCAGGCTTCTGTTCGGGGCTTTTGGGCATTGGTGGTGGGGTTGTTATGGTGCCCTCTTTGCTTTTCATCTTGCCCCTTCTGGGGTTTTCAGAGGAAGCCTCTGTTCACTGTGCCGTGGGGACAAGTGTTACCTGTGCCTTTTTCCTCACCCTTTCCAGTGCTGTTGCCCACTTAAGGATGGGACACTTTGAGAAACATCGGATTCCCTATCTCGCACTGGGAGGTGTATTTGGGGCCATTTCAGGGGCCTTTGTTTCCTCCTGCGTTTCCGGCGTGTTGCTGAAAAAGCTGTTTGCCCTCTTGCTCCTTTACTTTTCCTACAGGATGTTTTCGGGAAATGGTGCTTCAAACAGCACATATAGGAGGCCTTGGGGATTTCCTTTTTTTATACTAACGGGGATACTTGGAGGCTTTGTTGCAGGCTTTTTTGGTGTGGGGGGAGGGGTTGTTGTGGTGCCCTTTCTCTCGTTTGCGGGCTTTTCTCCTCTGGAGGCTGTGGGTATGTCCAGCTCAACCCTTCCCTTTATAACCCTTTCTTCCTCCTTGGGGCATCTCTATGAGGGGTTAAGGTGCTCTTATGTTCCCAAGGGATGCCTAGGGTTTATCTACATTCCAGCGGTGCTTGCCATAGTGCCTTTTGGCATACTGGGGGCGCAGTTGGGTGCAAGGGCTGCGGGAAGGCTTCCTAAGATGCTTTTGAGGAAGCTGTTTGCTTGCCTACTTGTGGTGGTTGCTGTAAAGATACTTTTATAAAAGCCTTTGGAGGGGTGCTGGTGTGAAGGAGAAGGTAAAAGAAGCCATTGATAAGATAAGGCCGTATCTTCAGGCTGACGGTGGAGATATTGAGCTTGTTGATGTCACCGATGACGGTAGGGTGAAGGTGAAGCTCACTGGGGCCTGCCATGGCTGTCCCTTTGCCGAGATAACCCTCAGACAGGGGGTTGAGGCTGTTATAAAGAAGATGGTTCCAGAGGTGAAGGAAGTAATAGCCGTTTAAAGCAGTGCTGAGGAGGCTTGTTGAGAATAGACTTGCCCTTTTTGGTTTGGTAATTGTCTCATCTGTAGTCCTAGTAGCTATATTTGCGCCATGGATAGCCCCTTATGATTACGCCGCCATAAATCCTCGTGCTGTTCTTATGCCTCCCTCTTGGGAGCATCCCTTTGGCACTGATTACCTTGGAAGGGATGTGCTGAGCAGGGTTATATGGGGTGCCAGAGTTTCGGTTGAGGTGGGTCTGGTTTCTGTGGGGATATCCACGGTCATAGGCACCATTTTAGGGGCCGTTGCAGGCTACTTTGGTGGCTGGGTGGATGAGCTTATAATGAGGTTTGTTGATATTATGCTGTGCTTTCCCACCTTCTTTTTGATTCTGGCGGTGATATCGGTTCTTGAGCCTAGTATTCTGAATATCATGGTGGTTATAGGGTTTACCTCCTGGATGGGGGTGGCAAGGCTGGTTAGGGCTGAGGTGCTTTCCTTAAGGGAGAGGGAGTTTGTTATGTCGGCGAAGATTTCTGGGCTTTCCAGTTGGAAGATCATAACGAGACATATAGTGCCCAACGCCGTGGGCCCTGTTATTGTGGCGGCTACCCTGGGTGTGGGTTATGCGGTTCTTGTGGAAAGCGCCTTAAGCTTTTTGGGAATTGGTGTTCAGCCACCTACGCCTAGTTGGGGCAGCATCCTTGCCTCAGGAAAAGATGCGATACAGATCGCTTGGTGGCTTTCTTTCTTTCCAGGTTGTGCTATACTTATCACTGTCTTAGGCTACAACCTGTTGGGGGAGGGGCTTAGGGATATACTGGATCCCAGGCTGAGGGGAGTTCAATGAAGCGTTTTTTGTCTTTCTTCGTTCTTTTGTTGTTGGTTGCCTGCTCTGCTTCTAACCAGACCAGCAGAATGGATGCCGAAACCTTTAAGTACAAGATGGATATGGCTAGATCCTACATAAGTTCTGGAGACTTCAAAAGGGCCTTGATGTTTGCCTTTGAGGCAGAGGCCATAGAGAAAACACCTGAGGTCTACAATATAATGGGGCTTGCCTACATGGGTCTGGGGGAGCTGGAAAAGGCTAAGGAGTCTTTTGACAAGGCAATAAGTTTGGATCCCAACTATTCCGATGCTTGGGCGAATCTTTCTGCCTACTACTTGAATGTGGGAAAACCTGATAAGGCGATAGAGGCTGCTAAAAAGGCTTTGAGCAACAGGATGTTTATGCACCCTGAAGTGGCCTACACCAATATGGCGGAGGCGTATTTTAGAAAAGGAAAGCCTGATGAGGCCTTAAAACTGCTTGATAAGGCCTTAAGGTATAATGTGTACTACGCCCCTGCCTATGAGAAACTCGTAGGCTACTACATCCTTAAAGGCGATTATCTAAAGGCCAAGGGGATAATGGCGGATGTGGATTCACTTGGCTTAGATAGTCCTGGGCTTTCTTTTTACAGGGCGCTTCTTTTGATAAGGGACGGAGAGGTTAAGGAGGCGAAGTTCATACTTAAGGGTATTGTGAGGGATTTCCCTCTAACACCTTGGGCAAAGAGGGCTAGGAAGTACCTGGAAAGCTTGGAGTAATGGCGGTTTACCTGGATAACTTAAGGCTCTTGAAGGAGAGGGCAGAGGAGCTTTACTCCCTGCTTGAGGAGTGCAGGCTCTGTCCGAGATGCTGTGGTGTTAACAGGTTTAGGGAGCTGGGCTACTGCAAGGCGCCTGCGGAGCTTGTGGTTTCCTCTTATGGCCCTCACTTTGGCGAGGAGGCTCCTCTTGTGGGTCTGGGGGGATCTGGAACCATCTTTTTTACATACTGCAACCTCTTGTGCGTGTTTTGCCAGAACTACGATATATCCCACTTGGGATACGGTGAGGTGGTGTCCGAAGAGGACTTGGCGGAGTTTATGCTTTCGCTTCAGAGAAGGGGATGCCACAACATAAACCTTGTTACGCCCACCCACTATGTCCCCCAGATACTAAAGGCTTTGTACATAGCGGCGACGAGGGGCTTAAAGCTTCCTCTGGTTTACAACTGCGGGGGATACGAATCTCTGGAGGTTATAAAAAAGCTTAAAGGAATTGTGGACATATACATGCCCGATGTGAAGTTCTTTGACAAAAAAGCCTGTAAACTGTACCTTAATGCACCAAACTACCCAGAGGTTGTGAGGGCGGTTCTTAAGGAAATGCACTCCCAGGTGGGAGATCTCGTGGGAAAGGACGGCTTGGCGGTCAGGGGGCTTTTAATTAGGCATCTCGTAATGCCCAACTATGTGGAGGACTCTAAAAAGATTCTGGACTTCATAGCTAGGGAGATTTCAAAAAACTCCTATGTTAACATCATGTTCCAGTACAGGCCCCTTTACAGGGCAGGGGAGTTTGAGGAGATTGCGAGAAGGCCCACTCTTCAGGAGTATGCTGAAGTTGTTGCTTATGCCGAAAAGGTAGGCCTTTGGAGGGGCTTTGGTGGAAGAGAGGCCCTGTGAGGCTGTAATAAGGGAAATCTTCAAGAGGATAGAGGAAAGATACGGTAGTGTGGAGGAGTTTGCGAAAAAGGTAGCTGTTTCTCCCAACTTTCTTAGGCTTCTAAAAGAGGAAAGATGGGACGATATGCCCGAGGCCATTTACGTTAAGGCCTTTATAAAGAAGATAGCCGGTGCCTTGGACATGGATGCAGAAAGGGTTATAGATGCCCTTTACCAGTGCTTTTCCGATAAGGACCTAAAAACGGAGATATCCAGCATTGAAGTTACCAAGACCTCAACCAGGGTATACAGGTGGTTTTCGCTTGTGGCTCTGCTTGTGCTTTTGTGCGTGGGGGCTGGATTGCTTTACATGCACGAAAAGCTCAAAAGTAACATGAAGGTGCTGACAGAAGAGACTCTCAACAAAACTTTTGCGGTTAAGGAGGTTCCTGTTCAAACCGGTCTCAACGAGACCGAGACTCAAAGCTTTCCCACAGCAGAGGTGGGTTTCACCTTGTCCCTTAAGGCAACTGGTGGGGATAGCTGGTATAGGTGGGTCAATGGGGATAAAAAGAGGGAGGGATTCATAAGGGACGGGGAGGAGAGGGAGTTTACCTGCTCAAAGGAGTGCCTTCTTAAGCTGGGAAGGCCAAGTGTTGTGAGCATCCTCTTTGGGGGCAAGCTCTTGAGGTTCCCCTTCAACAATCCCTGTCTCTTGAAGGTGACTCCCCAGGGCATTGAGGTGCTGAGGGGTGGAAGGTGAAGGTCGTTAGCAAACTTAAGCTAGGCTTTCTTGTAGTCATTCTGTTTACCTTTCTTCTGGGATACACGGGCTTTGTTGGGGTGGAGAGGATAAGGTTCTCCATGGAGATCTCAAGTGATCTCACCCATGTTATCCACATGGTATCCAATGTGGTTTACTTTGAGAGCTTGTACCTTACG
>JALVZS010000219.1:15129-18794 GCA_027022065.1 bacterium | reverse complement strand
TGGCGGGAGTCTTCTGCTCCTCCATTTTAGCAGAAATGGGAGCCCACGTTATAAGGATAGAGCCTCCCAAGGGAGATCCCGCAAGAACTTATACTCCCTTCGGAGTAACCCACAAAGGTGAGGGATTGGGATATCTCAACGAGGGAAGGAACAAGTACCACATAACACTCAATCTGGAAACGGAAGAGGGAAGGGAAATCTTCAAGAAACTGGCAAAGAAGGCTGATGTAATTATAGAAACATTCCTCCCCGGTACCATGGATGAGTGGGGAATTGGCTACAGACAGCTAAGAGAAGACAACCCTGGGCTTATCTACTGCGCCATATACACATACGGCCAGTACGGACCTAAAGCGGCCTGTGGAAAGGCAGATGTTGATGTTATTGACCAGGCTATGTCGGGAATAACCTATGTTTCCGGAGAGTACGTGGAGGATCCCAACGATCCAAAAGAGTGGGAGGTTCCCACAAAACAGGGCAACTGGATGGGATGGTACTGTGGAGGAGCCTACGCCGCCTTTGCCATCCTTGTGGCACTTCACTACAGGCACAGATCGGGCAAGGGACAGATGATAGATGTCTCCCCGGCTGAGGCCTACGGCAGGATGATAAACTACAACATCACCTACTATCAGGCCTACGGAGAAAATGTTGAGAGAGTTGGTAACCTTGATGCAGGCGTGTTCTGCTACACCTACTTCAAGTGTAAGGACGGCTTCTGCTTCCTCTCAGGCTTCGCAGATCCCAACTGGGCACTGCTCTGTGAGATCATAGAGAGGCCCGATCTAAGGGAGAAGTATCCCACCATCTTTGAAAGGCTGAACTTTGAGAATCAGAAGGCCGCTTACAAGGAGATTGAGAAGTGGACAATTGATAAGAGCTATCAGGAGATTTTTGACATTGTTATGAAGACAAACAAGGAGGCAAAGGAAAGCGGAAAAGGCGGCGTTGTGGTTCCCGGAAAGGTCTGCTCCGCATGGGAAGCAATGCACACTGAAAACTGGTGGGAGAGGGGGCTCTTTGAGAAGTTCAACGACCCCATTTATGGTGAGCTAATAGTCTGCAATCAGCCCTGGAAGATGACAGAAACTCCTCCCAGAGTTAAGTGGATATGTAGACCTGTGGGAGCAGACAACGAGTACATCTATCTCAAATTCCTCGGATACGGGAAGAAAGATCTTGAGGAACTGAAGAAGAAAGGGGTGATTTAAGATAAAGGGGAGAGGCTCTCCTCTCCCCCCTTTCACTTCTCTATTCCGACTCTGGCCTGAACGCCTTTGGTGTAGTAGTGTTTAATTTCCTTCATTTCCGTAACAAGGTCTGCCCTCTCAATTACCTCCTCAGGTGCATACCTACCCGTTATGACCAGCTCCACATTGGAGGGCTTTATATCTATAAGTCTTAGAATATCCTCTGTTTTGATAAGGCCAAGATAGGCTGCAACATTTGCCTCTTCCATTATAACTATATCGTACTTGCCCGATGTGAGGGCCTCCTCTATCCTGCTAAGAGCCTTTTTCGCAAGCTCAAGGTCTTCCTCCGTGATATTTCCTGTTCTCACAAACCTAGGAGTTCCAAACTGCTCTATATCCACAAGATCTGAGAACCTCTCCTTTATGCACTTCACCTCGCTGTAGTCGCTTCCCTTCAAGAACTGGGCGATGTAAACCCTTAGCCCCGCACCAACGGCCCTAAGGGTTAAGCCCAAGGCAGCGGTTGTCTTTCCTTTTCCATTGCCCGTGTAAACCTGCACATAGCCAGCCTCAAGCCTCCCCACCTTTTTCCCTCCAGCCAAGGATGTACTCTTTAACCTTACTAAACTCCGGCATCTTGCCGAACCATATCTCTATAGCGTAGAGGGCCTGAAGTATCAGCATGTCCAAGCCGTCAATGGCCTTAAGTCCCAGCTCTTTCGCCTTCTTCAAAAGAGGAGTCTCCCAATATATCAGATCGTAAACCACAGCATCTTTCCTCAAGGCCTCAAGCCTGATAGGAGGAAAGGAAACCCCGTCCATTCCTATTGATGTGGCATTTATCACAAGATCCACTTCAGGAAGCACATCCAGCAAATCCCTTTCCTCCCACGCCACAGGCTTAAACTGAGAAAATCTCTCAAGGAAAAGCTGTAGATTAACGGGGCTTCTGTTCGTAACAAAAAGCCTCTCAACCCCCATCTTGGTAAGGGCATAGGCCACGGCTTTTGAAGCTCCCCCGGCTCCTATAAGCAGAGCAAAAGATACCCTTTCAATACCGTTTATTCTTAAGCTCTCCCTAAAGCCAAGCCAATCAGTATTGTATCCTATAAGTTTATCCTCCCCCCTCTTAACCGTATTAACAGCACCTATAGCCTGAGCCTCCTCGGAACAAAGATCCATGAGGCGAACAACTCTTTCCTTAAAAGGGATAGTCACATTGAACCCTATAAGGTTCAAGGTAAAGCAAAGCCCAGAAAGCACCTCATCAATATAGGCTTCTTTTGCTTCTATAGGGATGTAAACGGCATCTATCCCCATCAGGGAATAGGCATAGTTGTGGATCAAGGGAGAAAGGGAGTGTTTAACAGGGTTTCCAACTACAGCCAAAATCTTCGTTCTGCCGGTTATCATCTTGCCACAAGTTCCAAGCTGTTGAAGAAGTAAGAGATCTCATACTTGGCAGACTCGGGACTATCGGAGCCGTGAACCGAGTTCTTCTCAACATTTATGCCGTAGCGCTTTCTTATGGTGCCCTCTGCGGCATTTTCGGGATTTGTAGCCCCCATAAGCTCTCTCCACTTCCCTATGGCACCCTCACCCTCAAGAACCATAACCACTATGGGACCAGAAGACATGTAAGTGGTAAGGCTGTCAAAAAAGGGCTTATCTTTGTGCACATAGTAAAAGCCTTCAGCCTGCCTTTTGGTAAGATGAAGCATCTTCATAGCAACTATCTTTAAACCGGCTTTCTCAATTTCAGAAATGATGGCGCCTATAAGGTTTCTTTCCACCGCATCGGGCTTGATTATCGCAAGCGTCCTTTCAACAGCCATATTTCTCACCTCCCTAATCCTTCTTTCCCCTTATCTTAGCACCAAGCCTTTCCTCTATAAGATCCGCTATGCGCCAGAACATTTCGTCAACCTCTTCATCCGAAAGGGTCTTTTCCTTGGAAACAAAGGTGAAGGAAAGGGTCATACTTACCTTCCCCTCACCCACAGAGGGTCCTTCGTAAACATCAATAAGCCTTACACTGGAAAGTTCAGAAGGAGCATTCTCTTTTACTAGAGACAGAACATCCCTATAGCTGACACCCTTTGATACCACAAAGGAAAGATCCCTCGTGGTTTCAGGATACCTAGAGATGGGAGCATAGGTAATCTTCCTCTCCACCTTTTTAAGGTGCTCAAGGTCAACCTCTCCCACAAGGACAGGCGCCCTAAGCTCTAAGGCCTCCATAACATCCGGATGAAGCGCACCTATAAATCCGATCTTTTTCCCATTAAATAAAACATCCGCAGACTGCCCTGGATGTAAAAACGGCTCATTTGAAGGAACGTATTCAAAAGAGACCCCTAATCTCAAAGCCAGATAATCTGTTATTCCCTTCACATCAAAGAAATCGTATTTTCTGGGCTTGCTGTACCAAGAAGCATCCGTAGATCCGGCAAGTACAAACCCCGCGTGTAG
>JALVZS010000219.1:12570-15119 GCA_027022065.1 bacterium | reverse complement strand
AAGACCCTACCCACTTCAAACAGTGCCACATCGTACACCCTAACCCTTTGATTTCTGGCAACGGATTCCAGAAGGCCAGGAACAAGGGTGGCTCTCATAACCGCCATCTCTTCGCTAAGGGGATTCATCAACTTCACAAAGCACCTTCTCTCATCACCCTCAGAGAGCTTTAAAACATCGTAGTAGCTGGGATTTATAAAGCTGTAGTTAACCGCCTCTACCAGACCGCATGAACCTAGAATACCCTTTATTCTTTCGGCAAACTGATATTCAGACTCTATCTGGTAGTGAGGAAGGCGATGGGCAGGCATAACAGAAGGAATCTTGTCATACCCCCAGATCCTGGCCACCTCCTCTATAACATCCACATCCCTCGTTACATCAAGCATGCGTGCATAAGGAACATCTACCTCAATTCCGTTATCCTTCTCCCTTACCTCAAACCCCAGTCCACTAAGGGAAGAAAAAACCTTCTCCCTAGGAACCTGAGCACCCAAAAGGGCGTTTATTTTGTCAAAGGTTACAAAAACCTTAGGTTTCTCAAACCTTTTAACATAGACATCCTTTATGCCCTTGGCCTCCTTTCCTCCTGCAAGCTCCACAATTAGGGAAGCCGCCCTGTCTATGGCGTACACAAGCCCCTCTATGTCCGTTCCCCTCTCAAACCTCTTTGAAGCCTCAGTTGAAAGACCCATTCTCTTTGAGGTTCTCCTTATGTTCACG
The DNA here is from genome assembly GCA_027022065.1 of bacterium. GTDB lineage: Bacteria > Thermosulfidibacterota > Thermosulfidibacteria > Thermosulfidibacterales > Thermosulfidibacteraceae > JALVZS01. The sequence goes on along the minus strand of JALVZS010000219.1, from coordinate 14,396 downwards.
GGATCAAAGTACGCACTTTCCAAAAGGACCTTTTCTGTGCGGGAGGTAACCTCAGAATTGGCTCCTCCCATAATGCCGGCAAGGGCAACGGGACGCTCAGCATCCGCTATGACAAGTGCTTCCTCATCAAGTTCTCTAAACTCTCCGTCCAGCGTAACTATGTATTCGTCCTTTCTGGCCCTTCTCACAACGATCTTGGCGCCTTTGAGCCTCGTATAGTCAAAGGCGTGAAGGGGATGTCCCACCTCCATGAGAACGTAGTTGGTAACATCAACCACATTGGATATGGGCCTCATTCCAAAGGCCTTAACCGCCACCTTCATCCACAAAGGCGACTCATCCACCTGCACCCCGTCTATATACCTTGCAGTATATCTAGGGCACAGCCCTGGATCCTCTATCTCCACATTTATGTAATCATCAACAGGCCCCAGCTCCTCCCTAAGGGCAACCTCGGGAAGATAAAACCTCCTCTCAAATACAGCGGCAACCTCTTTTGCAACCCCCAAAACGCCAAAGCAATCACCCCTGTTGGGAGTAGGAGAAACCTCAAGCACATAGTCATCCATAAACACCCACTTGGCCAGCCCCTCGCCCAAAGCAGCCCCATCGGGAAGCTCAAGTATCCCCCAGGTCTCATCCACAAGATCAAGCTCTATTTCAGAAATCAGCATCCCCTCGGACTTCACCCCTCTAATCTCTGCCGTTTCCACCTCAAACCCATTGGGAAGCTTTGCACCGGGAAGTGCTAGAGCCACCTTAAGCCCCTCTCTCACATTGGGAGCACCACAGACCACCTGAAAACTCTCTTTTCCCGTTGAAACCTTGAGCACCTTAAGCTTTTCACTTTCAGGATGAGAAGAAACCTCCAGTATCTGGGCCACCACACAGTTTTTGAGCTGATCTCCCAGATACTCCACGGCCTCCACTTCTAAACCAGCCATGGTCAGCCTTTCTGCAACCTCATAAGGAGAAAGATCCTCAACGGGAACAAACCTGTTAAGAACACTGTAAAGGACTCGCACCTTCTGCCCCCTCTAAAGGAACTGGCGAAGAAACCGCAGATCGTTCTCAAAGAAAAGCCTTATATCATCAATCCCAAACTTCAACATAGCTATCCTTTCCACACCCAGACCAAAGGCATAGCCTGTAACCCGGTTTACATCGTATCCCACACTTTTAAATACCTCAGGATCCACCATTCCACAGCCCAGTATCTCCAGCCAACCTGTCCCCTTGCAGACCCTGCATCCGTCACCGCCACATATGACACAGCCTATATCCATCTCCGCACTGGGCTCGGTAAAGGGAAAGTAACTGGGCCTGAACCTCACCCTTGTGCCCTCTCCGAATATGCGCCTTGCAAACTCCTCAAGCGTCCCTTTGAGCTCCGCAAAGGTAACATCCCTATCCACCAAAAGCCCCTCTACCTGGTGAAACATGGGCGTATGGGAAACATCAAAGTCCCTTCTATACACCTTGCCCGGAGCTATTATCCTTATGGGAAGCGGATACTTAGTCATAACCCTTATCTGCACGGGAGAGGTGTGGGTTCTAAGCAGTATCCCCTCTTTTATGTAAAAGGTATCCTGCATGTCCCTCGCAGGGTGATCGGGCGGGATGTTGAGGGCCTCAAAGTTGTGGTAGTCGTCCTCCACCTCAGGTCCCTCTGCCACCTGAAAGCCCATGGACTTAAAAACATCCACGATCTCTTCCATGACCAAAGTTATGGGATGCATTCCTCCAAGGGCAGGAAGCCTTCCAGGCAGGGTTATATCAACCCTCTCTCTTTCCAGCTTTTTGAGCTTTTCCAGCTCCTTAAGCTC
>JALVZS010000219.1:10938-12560 GCA_027022065.1 bacterium | reverse complement strand
TTACCTAGAAACTTTACCTTGTAATCCTTAAGCTGCTTAAGGTCTTTAAGTTCTTTTAACTCAGAAAGGGCCTTTTCTTTTATGCTTTCCAACAGCTCCTTCATTTTCCTTTCTCCATCTTCTTCACGAGCTTATCAAACCGCTCTATATTCTCCTCATCTCCTATAACAAAGATGGTGCTCCCCTTAGAAAGCTTTGTTTCGGCAGTGGGAACGGTGTTTAGATTCCCCTCCTCTTCTCTAATGGCTATCACATTCAGGCCAAACTTCTTCCTGAAGTCCAGCTCGCCCAAGGTCTTTCCCGCAATGGCATCGGGCACCCTAAGTTCGTATATCCCAACCTTTTCAGAAAGCTCCAGCTCATCCAGCACATTGGGAGAGACTAGAGAGCGAGCCACCCTTGCTCCCATCTCCTCCTCTGGAAGCACCACCCTATCGCATCCTATTCTCTTTAGCACCTTGGCGTGCAGCTGATTTATGGCCTTGGAAACGATGTAAGGAACCCCCAGCTCCTTAAGAATGAGGGAAACCAAAATGCTGGCCTCCATGTTCTGTCCTATGGCAACAATAGCAGCATCCACATCCTTTATCCCTGCAGCCCTAAGCGCCTTCTCATCCGTGGCATCCGCCTGAACCACCTGTGTAACTATCCCCTCAAGCTGCCTGAGCTTGTCCTCGGAGGAGTCAATCACCAGAACCTGACACCCCATTTCGGAAAGGGTCTTGGCCACGCTGTAGCCAAATCTCCCAACGCCTATAACGGCAAAGTACTTCATGCCGCCTTGTTCTCAAGGGCCTCTTTGGCAAGATCCACCAAGTACTTGAATGTCTCCGGGCTATCCATGGCAAGCTGGGCAAGCACCTTTCTGTTCAGCTCCACCCCTGCAAGCTTTAAGCCGTGTATAAACTGGCTGTACTTAAGACCATGCTGGCGGGCAGCAGCGTTTATCCTGAGTATCCAGAGCCTCCTAAACTCCCTCTTTCTGACCTTCCTATCCCTGTAAGCGTATGTAAGAGCCTTAATAACGGTCTGCTTGGCTATGCTGTAGCAACGGCTCTTAGCTCCCCAATACCCCTTGGCCAGCTTGAGCCATTTCTTCCTTCTCCAGCGGGTTTTTGGTCCACCCTTAACCCTCATGACTCAACCTCCTGGAACCTTGATTTAAAAGGCGTAAGGGAGAAGCTTTTTGACCCTCTTGACCTCCTCCTTGCTGAGTATAGCAGGCCTTCTCAGTCTCCTCTTCCTCTTTGAAGGCTTCTCCTCATTTAAATGACTCCTGTTGGCTTTTCTCCTTTTTATCTTGCCCGTTCCCGTAATCTTGAATCTCTTAGCAGCGCTTTTGTTGGTTTTCATCTTAGGCATGAAGCACACCTCCCCTTAATTTTCTGAACGCCCACAAATAGCACCATAAAAACAGCTAATCAACCCCGTTGCCCAAAGGATGCAACAGTTGTAATAAAACAAGCCGTGCTTATAGTCAAACTCATAAGACACGGAGAGTCGGAGTTTAACAGGCAAGGGCGTATCCAGGGGCACACTAACTCTCCACTTTCCGCAACAGGAAAGCTGCCCTTTGGTCTTAATCCCTTTTTCATCAGGTCTGTTTATTTAACCCCCATAGG
>JALVZS010000219.1:0-10928 GCA_027022065.1 bacterium | reverse complement strand
TACCAGATCACCTCTTACCGTGGTGGAAGAGTTTAAAGAGGTGGGGCTAGGCGTTTGGGAAGGAAGAAGCATTGAAGAGGTCAGAAAGGAAGATCCCGTAAATTTCAAGCTGTGGTTTACAGAGCCACTAAAGGCGAAAATAGAAAAAGCAGAAAATCTAAAAGCCTTCAAAGAAAGGGTGGTGAAAGCCTTTGAAAAGATAACCGATAAAGAGAAAGAGGGAGAAATTGCCATCGTTACCCACGGAGGAGTAATAAGCGCAATCATTGCCCACATACTGGAGCTTGACATGAATCACATCTGGAGAATAAGACTGGACAATGCCTCCATCTCGGAAATACGGATTGAGACAGAAATTTCAAGGCTCTCCTTGCTCAACAGCACATTTCACCTAAACGGTATAGAAACCAAGGGCATATCTATCTGGAACACCCGCTAGCCCAAAACTCTTCCACAAGCCTTTTCAATCTGGCGAATACATTCCTGGAATCATGAGGGCCCGGTGAGGCCTCTGGATGAAACTGAACGGAAAAGGCAGGGATACTTTTGTGTCTTAAGCCCTCAACGGTGTAATCGTTGAGGTTTATGTGGGTAACTTCCACCTCCCCCTTTAAGCTGTCCGGATCCACAGCAAAGTTGTGGTTCTGGGAAGTTATCTCTATTCTATTTTCAACAAGATCCTTAACAGGATGATTGGCACCGTGATGACCAAACTTGAGCTTATATGTTTTTCCTCCAAGCGCCAAGGCTAGAAGCTGATGCCCCAAACAGATGCCACATATGGGAAGTTTGCCCAAAAGCTTCCTTATATTTTTAATGGCATACTCAACAGGAGCAGGATCCCCAGGGCCATTGGAAAGAAAGACCCCGTGAGGCTTCATATCCAAAACATCTTCAGCCGGCGTATTTGCAGGAACAACCGTTACATCAAATCCCGCCTCAACGAGCATACGGAGAATATTAAACTTCACACCAAAGTCATAAACAACTATCTTGTACCTGCCCTCCTTAACCTTTCTATACCCTCTTCCAAGCTCCCAGTCCCCCTCATCCCAGCGATAAGGAGCCTTGCAGGTTACTTCTTTTACCAGATCCCTTCCCTCTATTTTTGGCAGGGATCTTGCCTTCTCTACGAGCTTTACGAGATCGCTTTCAACCGTTGAAATTACTCCCATCTGCGATCCCACTTCCCTCAACCTCTTGGTAAGTTCTCTTGTGTCTATGCCCTCAATGCCCACAATACCGTGTCTTTTAAGGTACTCGTGGAGCCCCTCCCTTGCCCTCCAGTTACTCACTATCCCGCTTGCCTCCTTAACCACAAACCCCTCAACCCAGGGCCTGAAAGACTCCACATCCTCATCATTTATCCCGTAGTTTCCTATAAGAGGATAGGTCATAGTAACTATCTGCCCTTTGTAGGATGGATCGGTGAGTATTTCCTGATAACCCGTCATAGCCGTGTTAAAGACCACCTCTCCACAGGCTTCCCCCTCTGCTCCAAAAGAGTACCCCTCAAAAACGGTTCCGTCTTCCAAAGCCAGATAAGCCCTCTTCATGACACCACTTCCCCGTTTTTATAAACAAGCTTTCCGTTGCATATGGTTATAACAACTTTTCCTTTAAGCTTCCAACCCTTAAAGGGCGTATTCTTCCCTTTAGAGTAAAACCGGGAAGGATCAACCACCCACTCTTTATCAGGATCCACAACAACAATATCGGCTGGTCCCCCTTCGGCCACATAACCCGCATCAAGGCCAAAAATCCTTGCAGGAGCTATGGTCATGGCCTCTATGGCCCTCTTAAGGCTCAAAGCCCCCTCGTTAACCAGCTTAAGCACCACCCCCAGTGCGGTTTCAAGTCCAGAAATGCCAAAAGCGGCTTTTGTGTACTCCACATCCTTATCAATGGCACCATGGGGAGCATGATCCGTGGCTATAATATCTATTATCCCCTTCTCCAAAGCCTCCCTAACCGCCAAGACGTGCTCCTCTCCTCTTAAAGGAGGATTTACCTTTGTGTCTGTGTCAAAAGTAACTATAACCTCATCCGTCAGGGCCAAGTGATGCGGCGTAACCTCACAGCTGAGGCAAACCCCCTCATCCTTTCCCATTTCAATAAGCTTAACGGAGCCTGCTGTTGAAACGTGATCTATGTGGAGTCTCCCCTTCGTCTCTCTTGCAAGGATAATATCTCTAGCCACCATAACCTCTTCAGCAGAAGCGGGTATACCCTTTAACCCCGTAATGGCAGAGTATTTGCCCTCATGAACAACCCCATCTCCAGAAAGGGCAAGGTCCTCACAGTGGTCCACCACAGGTATTCCAAAGTACTTGGTGTACTCAAGGGCCCTTCTCATGAGCTCGGAGTTCCAAACGGGCCTTCCATCATCGGAAACCGCAACAGCCCCATTAGCAACCATGTCTCCTATCTCTGCAAGCTCCTCCCCTTTCAATCCCTTGCTAACTGCGCCCACAGGATAAATCCTGCACAAACCCACCTCCTTTGCCCTTTCAACTATGTACCTGGTTATCGCCCCTGTATCGTTAACGGGATTAGTGTTTGCCTTACAGCATATCGTGGTAAAGCCCCCTGCAACAGCAGCCTTACTTCCCGATTCTATATCCTCCTTATACTCGTAACCAGGCTCCCTTAAGTGAACATGCACATCCACAAGGCCTGGAAGCACCCATTTCCCTTCTGCGTCTATAACCTCCATACGCTCCTGCACCTCAATGGAAGGGGCAATGCGAGAAACCCTCTCCCCTTCAATGAGGATGTCCACCACCTCATCCCTTCCACTTGCGGGATCTATGAGTCTACCTCCTTTTATAAGGATTGCTCCCATACCCTCCTCCTCCACATTCTTGAAGAGAGTTATCTCCCTGCTCACTATACCTTGTCAAGTGGCTTCCGATATGTCTTATTTACAAGCGAGATGTTTACAAGATTTGATTCTTTAAGAGAAAGACTGATAGTATTTTCACCTAGGAGAGCCGAAAGGCCCCAAAAATTTCCAAAAAATACGGAAACCTGTGCGGAAAGAGACTGCCCTTTTTGCCCCGGAAACGAACACGACACGCCCCCCTCAGTTATGGAAATTCCCCAAAACGGCAGCTGGAAAATAAGGGTCTTCCCCAACAAATTCCCTGTGATATCCCCCGATGAAGGAGGATACCACGAAGTGGTGGTGGAAACCCCTACACATGACACAAATCTTGAAGACCTCTCACCGTCCCACATAAAGGAAGTGCTTGAAGTTTTCGCAATGCGACTAAAGTTTTTCTACTCCCACAACGGGATAAAATATGTAAGCCTTTTCAAAAACCATGGAAGAGATGCAGGGGCATCTATACCCCACTCCCACAGCCAAATAATAGCACTGCCCTTTGAACCACCGCATATAGAGAAGCTAAAGGAAAAACAGAAAGCGATATGCCCACTATGTTCAATGGTGCACAAGGAGCTTGAAGAAAGAAAGCGGATAGTAATAAATGGGAAAAGCTTTACATGCCTCTCCTACTGGGCAGCGACCTTCCCCTTTGAGCTGTGGATAATTCCGAAAAAGCACCTTTCATCGTTGAAGGATATGGGACAAGAAGAGCTATACGAGCTAGCCGAAGTTATAAAGAGTAGCCTTCTGAAGCTTAGAAAAATACTAGGCCACTTCTGCTACAACCTGGTCTTTAGAGACTGGTGGAACAACGAAGAATGCCATTTTTGGCTGGAGATTCTCCCAAGGACCACACACATAGCAGGCTTTGAGCTGGGAAGCCAGGCATTTATAAATCCCATGCCTCCTGAAGAAGTAGCTAAATTGCTGGATGGGAGGGATAGCCATGGTGAAGCACTATGAGATAAAGATAGAAACCAAAGGCACTAACGACATTATAGATCTCACCCAGGAAGTTGCGAAACATGTTGAAGCCTCGGGCATATCCAACGGAATAGGCTGTATAATAGTCCCCGGCTCCACAGGTGCAATAACCACCATTGAATACGAACCGGGACTTTTGAACGATTTTATAAAAGCACTGGAAAGGTGGGTTCCCAGAAACATAAACTACGAACACAACAGGATGTGGCAGGACGGAAACGGGTTTTCCCATATACGCTCTGCACTTTTAGGGACATCCTTCTCCTTCCCCGTAAAGGACGGCAGGCCTGTACTGGGGACATGGCAGCAAATTGTATTTGTGGAATGCGACAACAGACCAAGAAAAAGAAGGCTTCTACTAACCATCTACGGTGAATAGTGCATATATACAGAGAAAAGAACTACACAGTTTTATTCACAGACGGATCCATAAACTTAAGTTGGAAAGCAAATCTCGGTGAAGCTAAGAAAAACTGGAAAACCGTAAAGCAGCTGCTAAATAAAGAGCATTTAAACCTGGCATACCTTACCCAAATTCACTCCTCAAAGATTGTTTTAGCAACAAAAGCAGGATACCAAGGGCCTGGGGATGGAATCATAACAGAAGAAGCAGAAATAGCCCTTGTGGTGCTTGTTGCAGACTGCCTTCCGATAGCCCTAGCAGAAGAAACAGGGGCAGCAATAGGAATACTGCACTGCGGATGGAAACCCCTGGCAAAGGGCATTATAGAAAACTGCATTGAGAAATTGGAAAAGATGGGCGTTGAACCAGGTAAAATCACAGCATACCTAGGGCCCTGCGCAGGGGTATGCTGTTACGAAGTGACCAGAGAGTTTTACAATATATTTCCAGAGAACTTCATAGAGCAAAGAGAAGGAAAATGCTTCTTTGACATGAGAAAATTTGCGAAGCACACACTAACAAAACTAGGAGTAAGGAAAATTTACGATGTGAACATCTGCACCATCTGTAGTGGTGAATACTTCTCATATAGAAAAGGCGAAATCTTTTCCAGACAATCTGCTTTAATCATCAAAAATAAAATTTGACACAACCTCAATTCACATGTAAAATACACAAAGTAAAAACAAACTAAGAGAGGAGGTATGAACTATGGAGAAGAAGAGAGGTGGAAACAGGTTTGAAGAGATAACCATCAAGTTGAACAAGAAATACTATAGGCTTATTAACGCCGTATGTGGTGGAGATCCTAAAAAGGTGAACAAGCTAATCAGGTACCTAATATCTGAAGCCTTAAGCAGCAAATCCACCGACGAGCTGATAAAGGTGGTGGAATCCAGAAGGAGAAGAAAAGCACAGGAAGAGTAGTTGTATTATCCAGCAGTATGTGCTAAAAGGCCTCACCATGGCCGATGTTAAACCATTTAAAGGTATTATTTATGATACTGAAAAGGTTGAAATTGGTGAGGTTGTAGCCCCTCCCTATGATGTGATAAACGAAAAGCTACAGGAAGAACTCTATGAAAGATCCCCTTACAACACCGTGAGGCTCATCCTTGGGAAAACCTTTCCCGAGGATGGGCCCTCCAACAACAGATACACCAGGGCTTTAAGGTTCTTTGAAGAATGGCTAAAAGAAGGCATCCTAAAGAAGCTACCTGAAGAGCACTACTTTATTTACAACCAAACATTCTCTCTGCAAAACAGCACTTACACAAGAAAGGCCCTAGTAGGAAGAGTAAGACTAGAGGATTACTCAAAAGGCGTCATTATACCCCACGAAAAGACCTTAAGCGGCCCTAAAAAGGACAGGTTAATGCTGCTAAAAACCACCAAGGTGCACTTCGGCACCGTTTTTGGCATAGCGCTGGACAATGGCACAGTATTCTCATGCATAGAAAAGGCCCCTAAAAAGAAGCTCTTTTCCTTTTCAGACGACAATCAGGTAAAGCACGAGTTTTTCTTGGTTTCTTCAGAAGCCAATAGAGAAATTGAAGAAGCATTCAAAGACAAAAGGATTCTTATAGCAGACGGCCACCACAGATATGAAACGGCGCTAAACTACAAAAAAGAGATGGAAGCCTCCAATCCTGACCACACAGGAGATGAACCCTACAACTTTGTTATGATGGCCATAGTCAGCTCAAAGGATCCTGGGCTTGTAGTGCTTCCTATAAACAGGGTCATCAAAAAGGTTGATGGAAAAAGGGCACAGCAGGAAATAGAGTCCAGCTTTGCTGTTGTGAAGCATCTCAAAGAAGAAGAGTTATTAGAAATACCCCAAATTCTGAAAACACATGGGAAAAGGCACTACGCCTTTGTAAGCCCACAAAAGGCCTTTATCTTTCGCATAGAAAGAGACGACGATGAGCTGGACGTTACGGTTCTTCACCAGCAGATCATACACGAACTTCTTGGTATAACTGAGGAGGAGATCAGAGAAAAAATAAAAATTGAATACTTCAAGAACCTACAAGAAGCACTTGACCTTGTAAGGAGTGGAAAGGGAAGCTTTATACTCTCTTACAATCCTCCCTCTGTTGAAGAGATAGCCTCTTACTCCCTTAAGGGGAAAATAATGCCCCAAAAGAGCACCTACTTTTACCCCAAGTTTTACTCTGGTTTAGTGTTTTACAGCCTAAAGGAGTGATGCCCTTCTTTCTGGGCATAACTGGCGCAAGCGGATCCGTTATAGGAGCGCGGTTAGCGGAAGAGCTCGCAAAAAGGGACAAGGTGTTTCTTTGCCTTACCAAGTGTGCCCGCTTCATAGCCCAAAGAGAAGGAGTAAAAGTGCCAGGGGCAGAAAATATAACCCTTCTGGATGAAGAGGACTTTTCTTCTCCTGTGGCTTCAGGCTCCTTTAGGCTCAAAGCCTGCATAATAGCACCCTGTTCCATGGGCACGCTGGCCAGAATAGCCAACGGCATATCCTCAAACCTCATAGAAAGAGCGGCAGACATAGCTTTAAAAGAAGGATGGCCCCTAGTTATTGTTCCCAGAGAAACTCCCCTTAACGCTGTGCATCTTGAAAACATGCTCAAGCTTGCATCTTCCGGAGCAAGAATAGTTCCTCCCGTTCTTACATTCTACCACAATCCCAAAACCATTGACGATCTTGTAAACTTTGTGGTGGGCAGGATTTTGGATATAATAGGTGTGGAGCACAAACTCTACAGGCGGTGGGGCCATGAGGCTTAAAGGAAGAAGAATTTTAATAGGAGTTACAGGAGGGATTTCTGTTTACAAAATCTGCGAGCTGGTGAGGCTCCTGATAAAGGCAAACCTTGAAGTGAAAGTTATCATGACGGAAAGTGCTACAAAATTTATAGCTCCGGAAACCTTTAGGGTTCTTTCAAGAAATGAGGTGCTGCTGGATGTATTTGAATACAGCCAACCTTCCAGAGTGGAGCACATAGCACTTGCGGAAGAAGCGGATCTCTTCATAATTGCTCCCGCTACAGCCAACACCCTGGCGAAGATGGCACACGGCATAGCGGACAACCTCCTCACCTGCTGTTATCTAGCCTTTAAAGGGCCGGTCCTTGTCTGCCCTGCCATGAACAGCAGGATGTACTCCCACCCTACAACCCAGAGAAACCTTAAAGTTCTTAAAGAAAATGGCGTCCACATACTGGAGCCTGAGTCAGGCTCTTTAGCCTGTGGAGCAGAGGGAAAAGGCAGGTTGCCAGAACCAGAAACCATATTTGAAGCGGCAATCCAGCTTTTAAGCATAGATGACCTTAAAGGCGTAAAAGTAGCCATAACGGCGGGACCAACCAGGGAGCACATAGATCCCGTAAGGTTCATCAGCAACCCCTCATCCGGCAAGATGGGTTTCGCCCTAGCAAAGGCAGCAAAGAGAAGAAAAGCCCAGGTAACCCTCATAACAGGTCCCACCTGGCTTGAAACACCTTTAGGAGTTAAAAGAGTTGATGTGGTATCCGCACAGCAGATGTATCAAGAAGTAATGAAGATTGCTGACGAAACAGATGTTTTTATCATGAGCGCCGCTGTGGCAGACTACACTCCTAAAAGCTTCTCTGAAAAAAAGATAAAGAAAGAAGAAGGTATAAGCTGTATAGAGCTTGAAAGAACCCCGGACATAGCAGAAGCTGTAGGAAAAAGGAAAAGAAGAAACCAGATACTTGTGGGATTTGCCGCGGAAACCCATGATGTAATAGAAAATGCTATGAATAAACTTAAAAAGAAAAACATGGATATGATAGTGGCAAACACGACAACAGAAGCTTTCCAGAAGGATACAAACAAAGTAATGCTAATAGATAAAGAAGGCAACATAAGGTATCTACCCGAAATGCCAAAGGAGGATGTTGCAGATGAGATACTAGACGAGATAGCTCTCATGCTAGAAAAACTGCACATGCAAACAACATAAACAAAACCACACTTGTAACACTAAGAAACAGCCCTTTCTCAAGGGAATTTACATTAGGCACAATATTATCTTCCCCCAAAGGAAATTTAAAAACCTGCTTGCCAAAGTACCTGTAGAATCCTCCAAATCTTATACCAAGCGCCCCTGCAAAGGCAGCTTCTGGATAACCTGCATTCAAGCTCTCATGCAACGAAGCATACTTCAGACAACGAGTGGCATTTTTATAGTCAAATCCCAAGACAAAAGACGAAAAGACTATAAACAAAGCACACAATCTAGACGGCACAAAGTTTAAGATATCGTCAGCCTTTGCAAAAGCCCACCCAAAGTGCAGATACCTATCATTCTTGTAGCCCACCATAGAATCAGCCGTTTCGGTAAATTTATAAAGAAAGAGAAAGGGAATTCCCCCTAAAAGATAAAAAAATGCAGGACCAAAAAAGCCATCGGATGTATTTTCAGAAAGCGTTTCTAAAGCAGTTCTCACTATATCACCCTTTCCAAAAGCTGAAGTATCTCTGGTAACAAGAAGGGATAACTTTGATCTCGCGCGATTAAGCCTTCCCTTTTTAACCAGTTTACCTATCTCTCTTACCTCCTTCCACAACTGCCCCGTGGCAAGAAAGCTGTACAGGAAAAACAGATGCAAAAACCAACATCCCTCCAGGGCAAATCCCAAAAGCAACCACATAAGAGCCAAAAGAGCATAACACACGAACCCTGCAAGCTTCTTATGTTTAAAACCGTAAAACAGCCTCTCCCCTAGCTCCACACTATCCCCAATGAGGCGAACAGGATGAAGCCTGTAGTGAGGATCCCCCAAAAGGGCGTCTATGAAAAAGGCAAAAACCAAAAGCTTGATTCTGTATTCTAGGGACATCTTTTAAGTTATAATAAAAAGTGGTGACAAAAGCCACTCGCTAGGCTATCTATAAAGGACATGATAAAGGTTGTGAGCTTTGACATATGGGGAACCCTGTTGAGACTTGATTTGATGCTTGAGGGAATAACGAGAGAGGTCTCCAAGATCTCGGGAATACCCAAAGAAAGTGTAAGCGAAGCTTTCAAATCTGCAAGAAAAAGCATAAAAGAGCTCCGGTACCAGGGAAGGCTGGATCCCAAAAATGCCGTAGAAACATCTCAATCCACCTTCGCCAAAAACCTAGGGGTGGATATTGATGTAGTCAAAAGGGCCTGTGCAAGGGCTGTCCTCTTTGCTCCAGAAGATATGCTCATAAAGGAAACCCTAGAAGCTGTTAAGCTGGTAAAACAGCTTGGCAAAAAAACCTGCTGCTTAGGAAATGTGCAGTTCTGGCCTTCCTCACAAACCAGAATCCTGCTGGAGCGATTCGGTATTTCAGACTTCCTTGACAAGCACTTCTTCTCAGATGAATTAGGCGCATTCAAGCCCCAAAGGGAAGCCTTCCAAGCAATAGCCAGCTTTTTCGGTGTTCCTCTGGATGAAATTCTTCACATAGGAGACAGGGAAAGGGAAGATTTCAAAGGAGCTACCTCTGCTGGATGCAAAGCTGTTTTGATTAAAGAAGAATCAGACTTCCCTTCCCTTATCCACCGCTGCCTCGTCAAAGGTGGCCATCTCGTGTAGTATCTTCTCTCCCAATTGCACAAACCACATGCCTATCACAGCCCCAGTGCCTTCTCCCAACCTCATCTTCAGGTCAAAAAGTGGCCTAACCCCTAGAAACTTCAAAACAGTTTCATGTCCGAAAGCCTCAGATTTATGGGCAAATATAAGGTAATCCATAATTTCCCTCTTCAACTTCACCGCCAAAAGGGCTGAAGCAGTAGAAATAAAGCCATCAACGACCACGGGCACCTTAAAATACGCACCGGCTATTATCACACCAAGCATACCCGCTATCTCATACCCACCAAGCTTTGCAAGAACATCTATGGGATCATCGGGATTCGGTCTATTAACCTCTATTGCCTTTTTCACAACCTCTATTTTTCTCTTTAGCGCCTCATCGTCTATCCCCGTTCCTCTACCTGTAACCTCCTCGGCAGACCTCCCCGTCAACACAGCGTATATGGCACTTGAAGGCGTGGTGTTTCCTATACCCATCTCCCCCACAGCAAACAGATTGTATCCCTCCTCAAAGGCCTCCTTGGCAAGATCAAAGCCTACCCTCACAGCCTCAAGAGCTTGCTGCCTGCTCATGGCAGGCCCTTTAGCTATGTTATTGGTGCCCCTTGCAATCTTTCTTACTATCAGCCCCTTTTCTCTAAGATGCGAAAGATCCGCATCCACACCTATATCTATCACCTTCACAGTAGCTCCAGCAAAGCGTGATATCACATTTATCCCAGCTCCTCCCCTGAGAAAGTTAAGCACCATCTGCTGGGTGACCTCTTTTGGAAAGGCACTCACACCCTCCTCAACAACCCCGTGATCCCCAGCAAACACAAAAACCACCTTTCCCTTAACCTGCTCATTCAAATCCCCCCTTATCGCCACAAACCTTTTGCCCAGCTCCTCCAGAACGCCTAAACTCCCTCTTGGCTTTGTAAGATTGTCCAATCTATCCTGAGCTTTATTTAAAAGCTCCCCAGAAACAGGCTCTATCCCTCTCAAAACCTCACTTATCCAGTCCATACATCTCCTCCCATATGCTCTTCCTTCCACCCATAAGGCTCTCCACGTATCTGGCAATTACATCCACCTCTATATTAAC
>JALVZS010000218.1:1551-6113 GCA_027022065.1 bacterium | reverse complement strand
AGGCCTGCCCTAAGGAGATGCTCCCCATAGTGGATAAGCCCCTTATACACTATACAGTTGAAGAGGCCGTAAGATCTGGAATTGAAACCGTTGTGTTTGTGACAGCAAGGGAGAAGGCTGCTTTGGGAAACTACTTTGATAGACACTTTGAGCTGGAGCATAACCTGGAAAAGGCTGGAAAAGAGGAGTTCTTGAGAGAGGTTGTATCTGTGGCGGAAATGGCAGAGGTTGTGTATGTGCGACAAAAAATGCCTTTAGGATTGGGACATGCGGTTCTCAAAGCCAAAAATATAGTGGGAAAGGATCCTTTTGCGGTTATTCTTCCCGATGATATTATAGACTCTGAGGTTCCCTGTATTAGACAGCTTCTTAATGTTTATGAAAAGTTTAACGCACCTGTGGTGGCTTTGAAGAGGGTGCAGGATGAGGAGGTTTCCAGATACGGGATTATTAAAGGCAGGGAAGTTGAAGAAGGGCTTTTCCTTATAGAGGATATGGTTGAAAAACCGCTGCCTGAGGAGGCTCCTTCAAACTACGCCATTATAGGAAGATATGTTCTGACTCCTAATGTTTTTGATAAACTTGAAAAAACAAAACCCGGCAAAGGCGGTGAGATACAGCTCACGGATGCTTTAAGGGAAATGGCTAGGGAAGCTCCATTTTACGGTGTGGTGTTTGAAGGAGAACACTTTGACTGTGGAAACAAATTGGGACTTTTGGTGGCAAATGTGCATTTTGCCCTGAAGAGAAAAGAGCTCAAAATGGATTTCCTAGACTACCTGAGAACGCTGGTGTTGTAGCTTGAGGGTTGAGGAGTTTGACTACAACCTGCCTCCAGAGCTGATAGCGCAGTATCCCGTTGAGCCCCGTGATGCGTCCCGCATGATGGTTCTGGACAGAAGCAGGCGCACTATAGAGCACCGCATATTCAGGGAAATTGTTGAAATTCTTGACGATTCTTACATTCTGGTGCTCAACGACACAAGGGTAATTCCTGCAAGGCTCTTTGGAATCAAAGAGGGAACCGGAGCCAAGGTTGAGGTGTTTCTCAGCAGGAAGCTTGAGGATGATCTGTGGGAGTGTCTGGCAAAGCCTGCAAAAAGGCTAAAGAAGGGTACGGTGATTGTTTTTGATGAGGTACTAAGAGGTAAGGTTGAAGAGGTTGAATCTGAAGGAAAGAGAATCATCAAGTTTTATCCTCCAGAGGAGCTGAAGAGAAGGCTTCCTAAAATCGGGCAGGTGCCCCTTCCACCGTACATAAGAAGGGCTCCCACTCCGATGGATGCCGAGAGGTACCAGACGGTATTCGCCAGAAAGAACGGCTCTGTAGCTGCTCCCACTGCGGGACTGCACTTCACCGAAAGGGTGCTAAAGGCCCTGAAAGAAAAGGGGGTTGAAATCGTTTATGTAACCTTAAATGTGGGTTTGGGAACATTTAAGCCTGTTAAAGTGGAAAAAGTTGAGGAGCACAGGATGGAGGAAGAGTACATTGAGGTTTCAGAAGAAGCTGCTGAACGCATAAACAGGGCAAAGCGAGAAGGGAAGAAGCTTTTAGCCTGTGGAACCACGGTGGTTAGGGCTTTAGAAAGTGTGGCGGATCAAGCAGGGGTAGTAAAGCCCTTTTCGGGATGGACATCTCTTTTCATTTACCCAGGCTATAAATTTAAGGTGGTTGATGCGCTTCTTACCAACTTCCACCTTCCCAGATCCACGCTTTTAATGCTGGTCTGTGCCTTTGCCGGGAAGGAATTTATAATGGAGGCTTATAATGAGGCTGTTAGGATGGGTTATCGCTTTTACTCTTACGGCGACTGTATGCTTATACTCTAGTGCGGTCTTTGGCGGAGATATACGGGTATTCTTCAGTCCAAAGGGGGGCTGCACCGATGCTATCCTCTATGAGATAGATAAGGCCGAAAAAGGCATAGATGCCGCTGTTTATGCATTCACCTCAAGACCCATAGCCCAAGCCTTGGTAAGGGCTAAAAGAAGAGGTGTTAAAATTAGAATTATTATAGACAAAAAATTCTGCACAGAAAGCCGCTTCTGCAAATACAAGTATCTTGTAAAGAGAAGAATACCTGTAAAGCTTGTTTCTCCCCCTCCAGGGCCCAGAGGTAGGATTGGCTTGATGCACAACAAATTCGCTGTAATAGACGGCAAGGTGGTAATAACGGGTTCCTTCAACTGGACTGCCTCTGCAGAAAAGCTGAATTACGAGAACTTGTTAGTCATATATTCTAAAAAACTTGCACAAATCTACGAAAAGGAGTTTGAGAAGCTATGGACTCGCTAAAGAAGTGGATTGGAATAGGGATATTTTTTATATTTGCTGCCTATGCGTATAAGATACATTTTGCAAAGATTATAAACATTTATAGGCAAAAAAGGATTGAAGTTAAGCGTGTGGAGGAGGGTGCTGTAAGCAGAACCATAGATGGAGAAAATTGCGAGGAATTGGCGAAGTATGAAGCCCACTTTGCCAAAGTAACAGGTATTGTGAAAAGTATAAAAGATGGGAAGGTTAAGCTCGGGTGTCTGGAGCTTCGTATGCATACGAAAGATAGAAAGACCTTTAAGCCCGGAGAGAAGATCTGTGTAAAGGGGTTCATAAAGGAAGATAGAGGGCTGTTTTATATAGATATCTGGGACGAAAGCGCTATATCTTTATGTGAAGAGCCTTGAAGGGACAGGCAGGAACACAGAGCTCGCATCCCACGCACTTTTCTTTATCAAACTTTACCATCATGGTTTCTCTATCAAGCTTTAGTGCCTCTGTGGGACAAACAGCCGTGCAGGCTCCACAATGGGTGCACAGCTCCTCATCCCTTTCTATATCCGCCGCTAGGAATCTAACCTGAACCCCTGTCTCCTTGAGAAACTCTATCCCTTCATTAAAATCTTTTTCGTCCCCCACAAGCTCAAGCACCATGAGCCCTTCTTCATTGGGGGTTATCTTGGCCTTCAATATGTTGAACATCAAGTGGTGTCTGGAATGAAGCATGTATATTATCGGCTTATCCCAGGTGTGTTTGGGAAAGGTAAGAATAACCTTTTTTGCTATCTTCAACTCACTCCTCCCATGTTGATAGTTTATCAATTATCCTGGGTAGAAGCCACGTGGCCATCTCCCTTAAAGAGCCGCCTCCGAGCACAACCTGTAGTTTATCTTCGCTGTGTTCTCCTGCAAAGTTTTTAACCATATCGGCTATTTTAAGGAAGCACTCCCTTGAAAGCCCCAGACTTCCATAGTCCCCCCTGTATGTGTCAAATCCCATGTACCAGAAGAAGAGGTCATGCTTGAAATCTGATGCTATATCTAAAGCTTTCTCTACTATTTTTAGATACTCTCCATCGGGATCCCCGCCGTAATGCACCCAAGTAACATCAAAATCGTATCTAAGCCCGCCTTCGCTCTCCCACTCTCTATCGCAGAGGCACAGGTGAAGAACATTGCGGTCATCCATAAGAGTTAAAAGCTCCCTTGTTCCATCACCATGGTGGGCATCTGTGTCTAATATTACAAACCTCAGATCCTTGCCAAACCTCTTCCTAGCATTAACTATGGCGAGTATAACATCGTTAAAACAACAAGCACCCCAGAAGTAATCTCTCCCTGCGTGATGTCCTCCGCAGCCTATAAAGCAAAACGCATTTGTTATATCTTCAGAAAAAATCCTCTCAGTTGCCTCAACCACCCCTCCCGCACTTCTATATGCTGTGGAGCAAAAGGGATTTTTTTCCACCTCTTTGATCATTCTCTCTGTGTGTATCTCCCTCACAAGCTCTTCAGAGACAGGTTGGCTTTCAAATAGTCTTATGTTGCCTTTTTTAAGTAGCGGTTCCAAGGCTTCGGGAAAATCGGCCAATCTGGTTCCCACGGTGAGATAACTCCTTCTACTGAAGGATATATGGTAAAAAACACCTGTGGTTTTCAACCTCCCCCTCCCAGCCTCTTAAAGGTTTCAGGCAAAGGCCGCTTTTTCCAGTTTTTGTCTATACACACAAAGGTGAGCTTTGTTTCTGCAACCAAGATGTCATTAACTAGGAAAGAAACAGCAAAGGTTATGGAGGACTCTCCCACATGCTCAACCCTCACTGAAGGAACCACAAAGGCAGGATAGCGGACAGGCTTCTTAAAAATACCCTCTGATGCAACAACAGGCATACCTATACCGGCGTCTGGATCTCGGAAGAACCTGTCAGGATCTAATCCTTTTTCCCTTAAAAAATCCTCAACGGCTTGGTGAGCCCATCTATGGTAAGTGGCGTAATAAACAACCCCATATGGATCGGTGTCCCCAAAGCGTATCCAGAAGCCTTTAGCCATGTAGCATTCTATACAGCAATAGGCGCCTCTTCTGCAACCTCCTTTAGCACAGTACAGGTGCGCTTGTTTCTTTCAGCATCTCTTCTGGCGGATATGTCTTCAAGCCTTTTTCTGTAAGCCTCCTTGTTTGCAAGAAAACCCTTTTCACAAATGGTGTCTACCACCTCCCTGTAAAAGGCCACTATCTCTCCAATGAGAGATGGATTGTACTCCCTACCCTGGATCTTAAGGC
>JALVZS010000218.1:0-1541 GCA_027022065.1 bacterium | reverse complement strand
AAGGCGAGGAACATATCGTTTCTGAGCACCACTTTTTTGTCGTTCCACTTCCAATTGGCCTTACATATTCTGTGACAGTAGCCACCTCTGTTGGGGCTTCCGTGGAAGTGGTTTTTGCCGTACTCGTCAAACACCCAGGAGTGCTTAACATAGCTGCTCATGAGGCACTTCCCCAGATAGGTAAAGCAGGTATTGGAGTGCAGAAACACCTCAACCCCTACAGGAACAAACTGCTTTATCTCTTTTACCTCCTCTGGCGTGAGGTTGCATGGCATGACTATCATATCCGCCCCAAGCTCTTTGTAGAACCACATATCCTCAACGTTTACTGCGTTCATTCCTGCACTTACATGCACCTCAATAGATGGGGCAATCCTTTTAACCATAGGGATGCTCCCCGCATCGTTAACTATAACACCGGCAACACCTATATCTTTTAAGCTCTCTATGGCCCTTTCAAAAAGCGGATACTCCATGCTGGAAAATGCTGTATTCAGAGCAACCCTCACCTGTCCACCGTGCCTGTTTGCCTCCTCAACCACCTTTTCTATCTGTTCAAGCTTAAGCTCGTACTCCTTTGTTCTCCTGCTCCACCCGTAAAGCCCCACATAAACGGCATCGGCTCCGTTCAAAAAGGCAGCTTTTGCCATTTCAACGCTGCCCCCTGGAGCCAGAAGTTGCACATTTTTAACGGGCCTCATGCCTCTCCCCCCTTTCTGCTTCATATATTCTTTCACCATTAAAGAACCTACCGATGTATCTGTGACCAGCCCTTCTAAATAAATATCCGTTACACAGGCCATTAGGACACAGCCTGCTTATCTCTGATATCCAGCTTTCATCTATGTAGTTATTTTCCCCAGAAGCAACCCTTTCCAGAGCCCTTTTGTATATAGCAGAAATAGAGTTTATATATTCAGGAGTTTCCCTGAGGCCCTGAATGTAAAAGATCTTAAACCCTCTGTAGTAAAAGGTTCCCAAATACTCCAGTATAGACCAGTCCTTTCCAGAGAATATAGCAAATCCGATATTTTTCAGTCTCCACTTGCCGGATGTAAGCCACATCCCTTCGCATACATCCTCACAACTAACAGGCGCATACTCCTTTATAAAACAAGTTTCAGATATGCCTAAAGGAAGTTTTCCATGGGTGAAGACTATTATTTCTGCATTTGTGTGCTCATTTATGTACTGTATTTCTTCCAAGGAAAGCTCTGGATTCAGAAACACCCTTCTTACACCGTATCTTTCAAGGATTTTCACCGTTTCGTGGGTGTATATGTTGGAAAAATATCCCATAAATACCGGAACTCCTCTGTCTAGCCGGGAAATGTGCCTTAAAACCCCCATATTGTGGGCTTCTATGGCATCTACACCAATATCCAGCATGTAAGCCACCATCTCTTCCACTTTACCCAGGTGCCTGTTTCTGGGAACCGCATAGGTGCAACCGTAGGCCTCAACCCCGTACTCTTTAAGTATATCAACGGCAATTCTGAGATGCTCCTTGTTTATAGCCAGATTAGTAGGATACTCCATAC
>JALVZS010000217.1 GCA_027022065.1 bacterium | reverse complement strand
CAAGGTCTCTTGCGGCGGCAGGCGTCACCAAGGAAGACATCATACAGAACGCCTATGGATACGGCCTTTTTACAGGAGGACTCGGAGTCCACTACGGCGCAGAAAAGATAGGCGCCACGGTCATCCCCATATCTGGAGGCAACTCCAGAAGGCAGATAATGATAATGAAGGACTTTGGCGCAACGGTGCTAACCTGCACTCCGTCCTACGCACTGCATTTGGCAGAGGTGGCCGAAGAAATGGGGGTGGATCCAAAGTCCACAAAGCTGAGGGTGGGTATCTTCGGAGCAGAACCCTGGACGGAGGAGATGAGAAGAGAGATTGAAGATATATGGAACATAAAGGCCATAGACATATACGGGCTTTCAGAAATCATAGGACCGGGGGTCTCCATAGAGTGTGAAGAGGCACAAAACGGACTTCACATCTTTGAGGATCACTTCATAGCAGAGATAATAGACCCAGAAACCGGCGAGAACCTCCCGTATGGAGAGTATGGAGAGCTGGTTCTGACAACGCTAGCCAAAGAGGCCTTCCCCGTTATAAGGTATAGAACGAGGGACATAACGCGCCTCATAAAAGAGCCCTGTATATGTGGAAGAACCCTCGTCAGGATGGACAGGGTCAAAGGCAGAACAGATGACATGCTCATCATTAGGGGAGTCAATGTATTCCCATCCCAGATCGAGGAGATCCTCATAAGCACAAAAGGCGTTTTGCCCCATTACATGATTATTGTGGACAGGGAAGGACCGCTGGATGTTATGGAGGTCCAGGTGGAGGTTGACGAAAAGCTGTTCTCCGACGAGGTGAGAAAGCTACAGCAGATAGCAAGAACCATTGAGAGAAACATAAAGGAAACCATAGGGATAAGTGCTAAGGTAAAGCTCGTTGAGCCCAAAACTCTACAGAGGTTTGAGGGCAAGGCCAAAAGGGTAATTGATAGGAGAAAGCTTTACGAAAAATAACCTTGGGAGGTTTTGCCATGAAGGTTGAGCAGATATCGGTGTTTTTGGAGAACAAGGCAGGAAGGCTGGCAGAGGTTGCAAAGATACTGGGAGATAACGGTGTGAACATAGGGGCGCTTTCCCTTGCAGATACCACAGACTTCGGGATACTGAGGCTCATAGTCAACGACAGGCAGAAGGCCAAGCAGGTCCTTAAGGATGCAGGCTTTACCGTAGGTATCACAGAGGTCATTGCAGTGGAGGTGGACGACACCCCTGGAGGACTTGCTAGAATCCTAACACCCCTTGCGGAAAACGGAATAAATGTGGAATATATGTACGCCTTCGTGGAAAAAAGCAGCAACAAGGCGGTTTTGATATTCAAGTTTGAAAACCTTGAGAAGGCCATTGAGGTGCTCAAGGCAAACAACATAACCATTCTACCTGGAGAAAAGGTTTACAACCTTTAAGGAGAGGTAAGATGATCTTTGAGCCAGAGTACGAGTGCATGCCAAGGGATGAACTTAAGATCCTCCAGTTCTACAGGTTAAAAAGACAACTAAGAAGGGTCTATGAGAGGGTTCCTGCCTACAGAAAGAAGATGGAGGAAGCGGGTATAAAGCCCGAAGATATAAGGAGCCTTGAGGATATAAGGTATCTTCCCTTCACCACCAAGGATGACTTCAGGGAAAACTACCCCTACGGGCTTTTTGCGGTGGACATGGAAGAGATAGTGAGGGTCCACTCCTCCTCGGGCACCACGGGAAAACCCACGGTTGTGGGATACACAAAGAGGGACCTTGAAACATGGTCAAATCTCACCGCCAGGGTTCTTGCTGCAGGAGGGGTTAGGAAAAACGATGTGGTTCAGATAGCCTTCGGATACGGGCTATTTACAGGTGGATTTGGACTACACTACGGGGCAGAAAAGTTAGGAGCCACGGTTATCCCCGTTTCCTCCGGACAGACCAAAAGACAGATCATGATAATGAAGGACTACGGAACCACTGCCCTGGTATGCACCCCCTCCTATGCGCTCCACATTGCAGAGGTCATGGAAGAAATGGGCGTAAGTCCTGAAGAGCTTAAGCTGAAGGTAGGCCTTTTTGGAGCAGAACCCTGGACGGAAAACATGAGGCAGGAAATTGAAAAGCGTCTGGGCATAGATGCAACAGATAACTACGGGCTCTCAGAGGTCATGGGACCTGGGGTATCAGGAGAGTGCATAGAGGCAAAATCTGGGCTTCATGTATTTGAGGATCACTTCTACGTGGAGGTGATAAACCCCGAAACGGAAGAGCCCCTGCCTGAAGGCGAGTGGGGAGAGCTTGTCATAACCACCCTTACTAAGGAGGGGCTTCCACTAATAAGGTACAGAACAAGGGACATAACGAGGCTCTACTATGAAGAGTGCCCCTGTGGCAGAACCCTGATAAAGATGAGCAAGCCAAGCGGCCGCACAGATGACATGCTGATAATCAGGGGAGTGAACATATTCCCGTCCCAGGTTGAGGAGGCCCTCCTTGAAATAGAGGGGGTAAGCCCCCACTTTCAGATAATTGTGGATAGAAAGGGCTATCTTGACGAGATGGAGGTCTGGGTTGAAGCCTCTGAAAACATATTCTTTGACTCCATGAAAAAGCAGAAAGAGCTCCTGGACAGGATAACGGAGCATCTCCAGCAGGCCCTGGGGGTGAAGGTGAAGGTTAAGCTTGTGGAACCGAAAACCATAGAGAGAACCGCTGGAAAGGCCAAAAGGGTCATTGATAGAAGGGAGCTTCCATCCCATGGAAGGAAAGACTGAAACATCAAAGCTGTTCCTTCTTGGAAACGAGGCCCTAGCAGCGGGAGCATTAAAGGTAGGAGTAAGATTTGCGGCATCCTATCCGGGAACACCTGCCTCTGAGATACTCCCCGCATTTTTCTCCCACGCTAGAAAGTGGAAAGTGAAGGTAGAAGGCGGATGGATGATAAACGAAAAGGTGGCCTTTGAAGCGGCCCTTGCCGCAAGCTGGTGCGGAACAGACGCAATGGTCTCTATGAAGCAGGTGGGACTCAATGTGGCTATGGATCCTTTAATGAGTTCCGCATACACAGGCACGGAGGCAGGCTTTCTGGTGGTCTGCGTTGATGACCCTGGTCCACACAGCTCCCAAACGGAGCAAGACTC
Organism: bacterium; assembly: GCA_027022065.1. Classification (GTDB taxonomy): domain Bacteria; phylum Thermosulfidibacterota; class Thermosulfidibacteria; order Thermosulfidibacterales; family Thermosulfidibacteraceae; genus JALVZS01. The sequence continues at coordinate 3,015 of JALVZS010000217.1, read as the reverse complement.
CCGCTTTGCCGCCATGTTCGCAAAAATCCCTGTGTTTGACCCCTCCTCCCCTAAGGATGCCTATGGAATTGCAAAAAGGGCACTTCATCTTTCTAGAAGCTTCAGAATCCCCGTTATGGTGAGGCTCGTGCTAAGGGTGGCACACTCAAGGCAAAGCGTTGAGATAGAGGAGCCAGAAACATCTGTAGAGATAAATGCCGAATTTGTAAAAAGGCCAGGTGTGTGGACAGCCACCCCAAAGTTCAGATACCAACTTCATAGAGAGCTAAACGGCAAAATACAGGAGATAGCCAAGCTCTACGCAAAGCACATAAGCAAGGAGCTTGCCCGTATAAAGGGAACGAAGGTTATTCTGGCATCGGGAGCCCTTTACTCATACCTTGCGGATCTGGGATTTGAGGATGTGGTCAAGATAGACATGCCCTATCCACTGGACCAAGAGGTGCTGTTTGAGATATGCGAGGGATTTTCTGAGATATGGGTGGTGGAGGAAACCTACCCCGTTATAGAGCTGCAGCTTCCGGAAAGAAGAAGGGTAAAAGGCAAGCTCTCAGGGCATCTGCCAAAGGAAGGGGAGCTAAAGCTTGAGGATATCGTTAAAGCCTTGGATCCTACCAAGGGCTATTCGGTTAGTATAGCCTTTAAAGAGAAAAAGCCCAGACTGTGCCCGGGATGCGGTCACAGACCCGTTTTTTACGCCATGAGAAAGAACTTCCCCAGAGCCATATTCCCAGGAGACATAGGATGCTACACGTTGGGAACAAACATAGGCGCTGTGGATACATTTGTGTGCATGGGTGCCTCTGTATCCATGGGGCTTTCCTTTGCAAAAGTGCATGAAGCATGCGGTAAGGAAAGGCCCGTCATATGCACCATAGGAGACTCCACTTTCTTCCACTCAGGAATTCCTCCCCTTATAGAGGCGGTGGATAAAGGGGCAAAAATGGTTGTGGTTATTCTGGACAACAGAACCACCGCGATGACAGGAGGGCAACCCATACCTACCCTGGACATAGAACAGGTGGTAAAGGGCTGCGGTGTTGAAAAGATTGAAAAGGTGCACGCTTACCAGTTTGAAGAGGTGGAAAAAAAGCTAAAAGAGTGCTGGAACTACTCAAAGGAAAACAGAAAGCCCTCGGTGCTCTTATGCCGGTGTCCCTGCGTCATATACGGGCAAAGGCCCACGGGTAAAGTGCCACGGGTTGATCAGGAAAAGTGCACAAACTGTAGCATATGCTACAGGATATTTGAGTGCCCAGCCATAGAAGAAGTAAATGGGAAGGCAAAGATAGACGAAATCTTGTGTACAGGATGTGAAGTATGCGTAAGGATCTGTCCATCAAAGGCTATATATGTCTAGCTTTAGTGCTGCTACTTACAACAACCACTAAGGCCACAACAAACCTCCCAAACCTAACAGAGGCATTCAAAAGGGTGGCCCCTTCTGTGGTCAACATATTCACCGTGAAGAAGATAAAGCTCAAGCCCAACAATCCCTATGAGTACTTTGCACAGCTTTACGGAAAGATGCCCAAGCAGATAACGAGAAGAAGCCTGGGCTCAGGCGTTATATACAGCAGCGACGGCTACATCATCACCAACTACCACGTGGTTGAAAATGCCCCCAACGATATAAGGGTGGTTTTAAGAGACGGAACGGTGCTTAAGGCCAAGCTGGTTGGATACGACAGGGGCACAGACATTGCTGTCCTTAAGGTAAACCCCAAAGGGCACAAGCTTGTTCCAGCACCCCTTGGGGACTCTGACAAGCTACAGATAGCGGAGTGGGTAATAGCTATAGGCAATCCCTTCGGCCTCAGCTACACGGTAACAGCAGGAATAGTCTCCGCCAAGGGAAGGATTATAGGAGATAAGGCGTATGATCAGTTCATACAGACAGATGCATCCATCAACCCCGGAAACAGTGGAGGACCTCTGGTTAACGCCAAAGGGGAAGTGGTGGGAATAAACACCGCCATAATCAAAAACGCCCAAGGGATTGGCTTCGCCATCCCCATAAACCTGGTGAAGAACGTGGTCAGCCAAATCATAGCTAAAGGAAAGGTGGTTAGGGGATGGCTGGGTGTTGAGGCTGAGGATGTTAAGCCCCCCAAAAAGGGTGCCTTAATAACCAAAGTAGCCCCTGGAGGGCCTGCGGCCAAAGCCGGACTGAAGCCTGGGGACATTATAGTTTCCTTTAACGGCAAGAAGGTAAACAGAACGGCTGATCTTGCTATGTGGATAGCAGAAGCCCAGCCGGGAACTGAGGTTAAGGTAAAGATATTGAGAGGAGGAAAGCTCATAGAGAAGAAGGTCGTTCTTGGAACGCTAAAAGAGCTGGAGCTTTCAAGAAGGACTTTAAAGCTACTTAAAATCCTAGGAATAAAGCTGGCAAAGGGCAAAGAAGGGTACTATGTGGAAAGCGTGGCACCAAAAAGCCCCGCCGAGGAATCCATGCTCAGAAAAGGAGATATTATCCTTGAGATAAACAGAAGACCCATTAAAAGCGCCTCTGACATAGAAAAGGCCTTAAGACATGTGAGAAGAGGGGACTTTATACTGGTAAGGGTAAAAAGGGAAGGAAAGCGCTACTACATAGCCATCCCAGTTCCTTAAAACGCAGTTTTGACCATCCCGCCGTATCAGCCCCCAACCTTTTCCCATTTCAAGCAAAGAGGCCTAAACTTGATTTTGGATTTTAGTATTGCTAAATGAAAGTGAAAGTGATTAAGTGAGCCTTAAAGGAGGAAAAAGATGATTATAGACACACACTCACAGCTTTGGACCAAGGAGGCTTTAGAGACATTTCCCGACTTTATGCTGGAAAGCTACAAAAAGATGTTTGGAGAGCACCTCACCCCTACCATAGAGGACACCATAAAAGACATGGATGAGGCTGGAGTTGATAAGGCGGTTATCGTGGCGGTGGATGCTGAAACCACCTTTGGCTTTAAAACTCCTAACGAGCTTGTGGCAGAAGCGGTTAAAAAATACCCAGACAGGCTCATTGGCTTT
>JALVZS010000216.1 GCA_027022065.1 bacterium | reverse complement strand
ATCATGGCCTTTCCCAGTTTCTTCAGCTTCTTGCCTGAAATGATCTCCACCACCACATAGTTCTGTCCCTTGCTCTTGGGAGCGGTTATGACAGAAACTGCCATAAGCTCTGCTATATGCACAGCAATCTCTTCTATGTCCATCTCCCACCCCCAAAGAGTTTCTTAAGCTTGTTTCTAATGGTATTTCTATGAAGTCCAACAAGTCTTGCGGCCTTCACCTTGTTTCCACCAGATGCAGAAAGGGCCTCCTCCAACAGCACCCTCTCAACCACTCCTACCACAGTATCGTAAAGCTGTGGCTCCTTCTCCAGAAGCCTTTTAACATCTCTTCTCAGGCTTTCTATAAATGTAAAGTTATAACTCCCTGTAACAAGCTCTGCAGGCAGATGTTCCTTCGTTATCCTCTCTTCCTTGGAATAGCTGTCAAGTACAGAAAACACCCTCTCCTTAAGCTCCCTAACATTACCAGGCCAATGGTATGCCAAAAACGCATCCATGGCACTTTTATCAAATTTGGGAGACTTGGTATCCCTCTCCTTCTCCCAAAGCTCCCTAAAGTGTTCTACAAAGATGGGGATCTCCTCTTTCCTCTCCCTGAGAGGTCTTATTTCCACAACATTACCCGAGGAAAGATGAAGAAGGCTTGATGGAAGCAATCCCTCACTAAACAGTCTCAGAGGCTCCTCTCTAAGGAGAAAAGCTATCCGCAAGGGCAGATCCCCTGCCTCAAGCATGGCTCCCAAACGCTCTTGCTCGGAAGGAGCCATCCTCTCAAGAAAGGTCACCACAACCCACTCGGCCCCTCTATCAAAAGCCTTTAATATATGCTGCGCTTGAAGCCCCTTTCTGTATAGTATTTCATATTTAGCATTCCTCTTTCCCAGTACATGGGAAACAAGGGTAAGCTTACCCACACCTCTTTCACCCACCACAAATATGGGCCCGCCATCCTCAACCCTTCTCTCCAAACTGTCAAGGGCAAGCCTTGTGGAGACCCCAGAAAGCACCAAACCCGAAGAGTGCCTTTTAACCTCAAGCTCGCCTTTTATATCGCTCAGCAGATCCCTAACCCTCCCCACATCAATAGGTCTCTTTATGTATCCCAAGGCACCCATACCAAGGGCCCTATCCACCCTATCAATGGCAGGATTTGAGGTTATCACTATAAAGGCCTGCCGAGGATACTCCCCTACAAGGGAAAAACCATCTCCATCTGGCAGATTTCTGGACACAAATACGAGATCAAACCTCTCATTCTCCAACAACAACTTGGCTTCTCTTAAAGTTGTGCACTCAACAACTGTGTGCTCCTTAAGTCCTCTGGCAAGCACCCACCTTGTTGAGTAGTCTATGTCAACAACCAGAATCCTCATAGCATAGGAAGATACACAGTAAATACATTGTGCCCTTTAACTCTGGAGTAAGAGATATCTCCGTCATGCTCCCTAACTATTTTGTACGCCTTTGCCAGACCAAGCCCAAGGTGTCCTGGTTTTGTAGTAACAAAAGGTGAAAAGATACTGTTTGCTATATCAGCAGGGACCTCATCCCCTTCGTCCCACAGCTCTAACCTTAAAGTAGGATGATTGGGAACAAGCTTTCTTTCCGTATCCACATAAAGTCTTATCCTTATGGTTCCTCCCTTTGGACTTGCCTCCACGGCATTCTTCACCAACTGAAATATGGCCTTAAACAGCTCCACAGGTTCTGCCTTTACATCCGGCATACCAGGCACATAATCCTTCTCAAGATTTATATCTTTGCTATCTATATCTCTCCTGCACATGGCTATGGCATCATC
>JALVZS010000215.1:1259-6203 GCA_027022065.1 bacterium | reverse complement strand
CCTTTAACCCTGACTCAGCTTCCTCTCCTTATCCCCTTTTTAGGCTCCTGCCTGAAGGCAGAAATTTTATATAGGCATCAAGCCGCAGCCTGTCAAGGGGATTTTTTAAAAATCCCTCTCCCCCTTGCCAGGTGGCCAATGCCCAATTCCTTTTCAGGTTCCTGCCTCAACCTCAGGGCGAGGCTTTAATATAAGCATCCACTCCAGATTGTCAACAGGGTTCCGCAAAATTTTTTCAAAGCATCCTCAAGCTAGAAGAGGTGCACCTTTTTGCTATGTCCATAGCCTCCTGGGCCTTCTCTTCGTATCCTTTTCTTCCCAAAATGCCGTGGGTGAGCCTTTTGCCCTCCTCCACTCCAGGCTGATCAAAGGGATTAATTCCCAGAAGGTATCCCAGGAGGGCTGTAGCGCACTCGTATATTATAAATAGAGAACCAAGGTGCTCCTCATCCAAGCGAGAAAGCTTCACTACCAAAACCGGCACACCGTTTTTCACCAAGGCTCCTGCGGTGCCCTGATAAGAGGCTTTTAAAACCTGGGATAAGGTTTTTCCGGCAAGGTGGGAAAACTCTTCAGAAAGCGGGGCCAAGGCTATATCATCCTCCATGTCTTCTACTACCATCAAGGTGATTATCTTGTCTTTGGGGCCGTCGTTGTAAAGCTGTATCTGAGAGTGCTGATCCACCGTGCCTATTGCCTTAACAGGGGTCTGTCCCTTGCCCTCCTTGCCTAAGCTTTCTGCCCAAAGCTGCCTCCACCAGCTCACAAAAAGAGAGAGTCTTTCTGCATAAGGCATCATGACCGCTATGTTTTTTCCATTGAGCAGGTGAAGGTAGTGCAAGGCTGTGATTATCCAGGCAGGATTGTCCTCTAGCTTTTCTATCATGCAAAGCTCAAGGGCCTTTTTGGCACCCTCAAGCACCTTGTCCACATCCACCCCCATGTAGGCCATGGGAAAAAGACCCACGGGAGAAAGCACTGAAAACCTGCCCGGAACATTGGGAGGAACAGGAAGGGTATCTATCCCATTATTTTGGGCATAACTCCTCAAAAAGCCCCTCTCAGGATCGGTTATTATAACCAGCTGCTCTTTGCTTTTTATGACTGGATGAACAGCCATGAAATTGGCTATAGTTTCTGTTGTGCTTCCAGACTTTGATATAACTGTAAAGCACGTTCTTTCTGGATCTATAGTTTTCAAGACCTTTACGGTTTTGTCAGGATCCACGTTGTCCATCACGTAAAAACCTTGCGCTTTCCCCAAAGAGCAAACGGCACATTCGGCACCTAAAGAGGAACCGCCTATTCCTATGAGGACAAGTTCATCGGTAAAGCTCCTTTTTTTCTGAACTAGCTCCTTCACATTTTTGGTATTCCCAAAGGGAAGGTCCAAAAAGCCTATCACGCCGGCTTCTTTATCCTCTAAGAGCCTTTCGTGCGCCCTTCTGAGATCATTTTCTATTCTCTCCCACTGCTCCCTAACATCCCCCAATGCACATCCGTAGTCCAGCTCAACCATCTCCTCCCTCCCGAGAAGAAGTTGCTCTTGTATTTTAAGTGATTTTCGGCAAAGTTTAAACAGATGGAGGTGGGTCATGTTCACCTTTGACGAGTACTACGATGTGGTGGTTGTGGGAGGCGGACATGCTGGTATTGAGGCAGCCTTAGCCGCTGCACGCATGGGCTGTAAAACCTTAATGATAACCATAAACGCAGACATGATAGGCCAAACTTCCTGCAATCCTGCTATAGGTGGACTGGCAAAGGGACACCTAGTTAAGGAGATAGATGCCCTAGGAGGCGAGATGGCCAAAGCCACCGACTATGCCGGAATACAGTTCAGGGTGCTGAACACAAAGAAGGGACCAGCAGTTCAGTCATCAAGGGCACAGATAGACAGAAAACTCTACAGAAGCTACATGAAGCAGGTGGTTGAAAAGCAGGAAAACCTTGATGTGCTTCAGGCAAGGGTTGAGGGGATTCTTGTTAAAAACAAAAGAGTATGGGCAGTGGATACCAATATAGAGCTCAGGTTCAGAACAAAAACGGTTGTGCTCTGCACGGGAACATTCCTCAAGGGCCTTATACACATAGGGCTTAACAACTTTCCCGCAGGAAGGCTCGGAGACTTTCCTGCCTACAAGCTTTCCGAATGCTTGAAAAGGCTGGGGCTGAGGCTTGGAAGGCTGAAAACAGGAACGACCCCCAGGCTTGATGCAAATACCATAGATTTTTCCGAGCTTGAGGTTCAGCACGGAGACGATCCTCCAAAACCCTTCTCCTTCTTCACGGAAAAGATCACAAACAAACAGCTTCCCTGCTGGATTACCTACACCAATGAGAAGACCCACGAGATTATAAGGTCCGGCTTTTCAAGATCCCCTCTGTTTACAGGTGTCATAAAGGGCATAGGACCAAGGTACTGCCCCTCAATTGAGGATAAGGTTGCAAGGTTCCCCGAGAAAAAGAGGCATCAGATATTTCTGGAGCCAGAGGGATACGACACGGTGGAGATATACCCCAACGGGATACCCACATCTCTGCCCATAGACATACAGATAAAGTTCATCCGCACCATAAAGGGGCTTGAAAGGGCCAAGATGATAAGGCCCGGATACGCCATTGAGTATGACTTTGTTATACCAACGCAATTAAAGCACACCTTGGAAACCAAAGAGATAGAAGGCCTTTTCTGCGCCGGGCAGATAAACGGAACATCGGGTTATGAAGAGGCAGCGGCACAGGGCCTCATAGCGGGCATAAACGCCGCTTTGAAGGTGCTTGGAAAGGAACCTTTCGTTCTCAGCAGGTCTGAGGCCTATATAGGAGTGCTCATTGATGATCTTGTAACTAAAGGAACCAACGAGCCTTACAGGATGTTCACATCCAGAGCAGAATACAGGCTACTTCTAAGGGAAGACAATGCACCTTTGAGGCTCATGGAGAAGGGATACAACCTTGGGCTTATAAGCGAAAGCCAGATCAAGAAGCTCAGGGAGTACAGGGAGCTTATAAGAGAGGAAATTGAAAGACTCAAAAAGGAGAGGGCAAGGCCTACCGTCATTGTTAATAAAGCGCTTGAGGAAAAGGGCTCGTCAAAGATTGAGGAATCCGTTCCCCTCGCGCAACTGCTTAAAAGGCCGGAGATAAGCTACGAGGATTTGGAAAAGATGGGTATGGGGAGAAAACTTCCTGAGTATGTTAAAAGAGAGGTTGAGATAGAGGTGAAGTATGAAGGCTACATAAAGAGGCAGATGGAGCAGGTGGAGAGGTTCAAAAGGCTTGAGTCAAAGAGGATTCCGGAGTGGATAGACTACGATAAGGTCCCAGGACTTTCCACAGAGGTGAGGCTGAAGCTCAAGGAGGTAAGGCCGGTTTCCATAGGACAGGCTTCAAGGATACCGGGAGTGACACCTGCTGCCATATCCGCACTGCTCATATACATGGAGTCCCTGAAAAAGAAGCGTAAGGCTAGTTAACAAAAAGATCTACAAACTTGAAGCTTTCCACATCCACCAAGCCCTTATCGGTCAGCTTAAGCTTGGGAATAACGGGAAGCGCCAAAAAGGAAAGAGCCATGAAGGGATTGTCCAGCCTGCTTCCCATCTCCCTGACAAATGCCCTTAGCTGGCGGTTTTTGGCAGCTACATAGTGAACATCCTTATCGGACATAAGGCCCGCAATGGGAAGCTCCAGAGAGACTCTGGGCTTTCCATCCACAACGGCCGTCAGTCCCCCGTTCATAGACACGATGTGCCTTACGGCAACTTCCATATCCTCGTCGTTGGTTCCCACCACCACTATGTTGTGGGAATCGTGGGCAACAGAAGATGCTATAGCTCCCTTTTTCAAACCAAGTCCCTTAACAAAGCCTATTCCCACATTCCCCGTACCCCTGTGCCTCTCCACCACCGCGATCTTCAGTATGTCCCTGTCCACATCTGAAACCACACATCCATCTTCAATCCTTGCATCGCAAACCAGATGCTCAGTAACTATTTGATCAGGAATGACTCCTATAACCCTTATCCTGCTTCCTTTAGCCTCCACCCTAAAGGGCTTTGGCGGCAAATTCACCTTAAACTCACCAAGAGGAAGCAGACACCTTTCTGAAAGCTTTACAGTGAGCTTGAGGCTTTCTGCCACAAGTTTGCCGTTTTTAAAAACATAGAGAGGATAAAACCTCCGCAAGTCCTCCACCACCACAAGATCCGCTATGTAGCCTGGAGCTACAGCTCCTCTTCTTTTGAGATTGTAGTAAAAGGCAGGGTTAAAGGTGGCCATGCGAACCGCTATATTGGGAGGAAGTCCCATATAAACCGCTTTTCTGAGCAGCTCGTCCATGTGCCCGTTTTCCAGAATATCGTCTGCATGAAGATCATCGCTCACAATCATGAACCTAGAAACGCCATAGGCCCTTACCAGAGGTACAAGAGCAGCCATATTCTTGGCAGTAGAGCCCTCCCTTATCATGATATACATGCCCCTTTTAAGCTTGTCCTCGGCCTCTTGGAGATGGGTGCACTCGTGATCAGAGGTTATCCCAGCAGCGCAGTAGGCACAAAGGGCATCTCCCATTAGGCCGGGAGCATGTCCGTCTACTCTCTTTCCCACGGATATGGCGGTATAAATCTTCCTCAGGACCTCCTCATCCCCCGCCACCACTCCAGGATAGTTCATAACCTCTCCAAGCCCCACAATCCTATGGTGGGTAAGCCATTCCGCTATATCCTCCACGTCCAAAACGGCACCGGAGGTTTCAAACTCTTTAGTTGCAGGAACGCATGAGGGAACGGTGAAGAAGAAGTCAAAGAAAAGAATATCCTCTGCCTCCAGCACCATGTACTCTATTCCCCTATTTCCAAGGACATTGGCTATCTCATGGGGATCTGCTATGACCGCCGTGGTTCCTCTTGGGATAACGGCCTCTGCAAACCTCAAAGG
>JALVZS010000215.1:0-1249 GCA_027022065.1 bacterium | reverse complement strand
ACATCCTTCTTCTCCAATTTCCCACAGAAGACATCCATAACCACGCATCCCTTTATCACAAGGTCCGCCGGAGCACGCCTCGTGGCAACATCTATGAGGGATTTCATGACGGGAACATCCAAAACCATCCCTCCACCTCTGGACAAGTATTGAACATCTAGAGTAGGCTATTTAGAAAGTAAGGCCAAGTCAAGCAAAAATCAGATTATTAGAATGAGCAGATGAAAGCTAAAATACCGATAGCTTTAGTGATTTTCACACTCGCCGCCTTCAGCAATGCCCTTGCAGGCTTCAGGATATTAAGATGCACGTACAAAAACACATCAAACAGCACCCAGGTTACCCTCCTCTTTGACTCCCAGTTCCCGGAGGATGTGATGTCAAGGCTTAAAGAGGGCATAAATTATATACTTTATATAGATGCAAAGACCAAAAGCCAGAAATTCAGCGTAAGGTTCACGTTTTCCTATGATGTCATAAACAGCCTTTACACTGTAAAGGGCAAAAAAGAGGAGAGATTTAAGAAAAAGGAAAGCTTCATAAACGAAATAAAAGAGCTTAAGCTCACCCTGCCAGGTGTACCAGAAAAGATAAGGGCCAGAAGGGTAAACCCTTATCTATCCTTTCCCTTCAATTTGATACCGGATCTGGGAACCTACAAGACCCGCTGGATAGACTGTCATGAGGCAAAGTAGCCTTAAGGGCACCTTTATAACTGCCCTAACCATAGGTATAGTGCTCTCCATAAGTCTAAGCCTTCAGCTTCTATTGGGAACCCCCAAAGGGCTGAAACTGCTCCCATCGGGAATAACTCTTTTTGCCCTGATAACCATAAACACACTGCTTACCGCTGTATTTCTACTTTTGATAGGCAGGATCATCGTAAAGCTCTGGATGCAAAAGAAACAAGGGCTTCCAGGAAGCAGTTTCTCCGTAAAACTGGTTGCCTCTGTCCTTCTTACCACAACTATTCCCGCTCTACTGTTGTTCTTTATATCTGCCGGCTTCATCAGCAAATCCATTGAGCTCTGGTTCAGCGAAAGAAGAGAACAGGCCATAAAGAATGCCGTTGAGGTAGCGAAGGAATACGCATCGCTTCTTGAAAACAACGCAAGGCTTCTATGCTCCTCGGTAATCTCGGATCTAGAAAAGGAAAAGCTGCTTCCCCTGCCTAAGGATAAAGAGGGATACTGTAAGGTGAAATGGATACTTAATAAGAACAAAAAACTTTTCGGTGCAAAGATAGTGG
>JALVZS010000214.1 GCA_027022065.1 bacterium | reverse complement strand
GATACACGTATTTGGGTTATAACCTGAGGCTTCCTCTGTTTAGAGACAAAAGGGTGAGACAGGCATTGACCTACGCCATTGACAGAAGGCTCATTGTTGATGTGGTGCTCTTGGGGCTTGGTACCGTTTCCAACGGGATTTTTCCTCCCTCATCCTGGGCCTGCGATAAGAGCCTAAAGCCCTTTCCCTATGACCCGGAAAGGGCAAGGCAGCTTCTTAAGGAGGCGGGTTGGGAGGATCACGATGGAGACGGCATACTGGACAAAGACGGCAGGCCCTTTGAGTTTACCATCATAACAAACCAGGGAAACACCCAGAGGATAGCCACTGCTGAGATAATTCAATATCAGCTCGCTAAAATAGGAATTAAGGTAAAAATAAGGGTGCTTGAGTGGCAGGCCCTTTTGAGGAGGATCATGGATAGGAACTTTCAGGCTGTTATACTGGGATGGGCGCTGGGGTATGACCCTGACCCCTACGATATATGGCACTCTTCCAAAACAGGCCCTGGACAGTTCAACTTTGTAGGCTACAAAAATAAAGAGGTGGACAGACTCCTTGAGGAGGCAAGAAGAACCCTTGATAGGAAAAAGAGAGAAATTCTATACCACAAGATCCAACGTATCATATATCGGGATCAGCCCTACACTTTTCTCTATGTCCCGGATTCTTTGTCCATTCTCCACAGAAGGTTTAAGAATGTTAAGCCCAAGAAGGCGGGTATATGGTATAACTTTGAGAAGTGGTATGTGCCAAAAAACCTGATAAAGTATAGAGGTGAGGTGTTTAGGTGATTGTGCTGGGCATAGAGACCTCCTGTGATGACACGGGCATAGCTTTGCTGAAGGATGGAAGGGAGCTTTTGGCAAATCTTCTCTCATCCCAGGTGAGCATTCACTCGGTTTTTGGCGGGGTTGTTCCGGAGCTTGCGGCTAGAAAACACCTGGCTACTCTGCTTCCTCTTCTCCACGAGGCTCTGGAGAAGTCTGGAGTCTCTCTGGAAGATATAGACTGCATAGGCGTTACCAACAGGCCCGGGCTTGTTCCCTCTCTGCTTGTGGGGCTCACCTTTGCGAAGGGCCTAGCCTATGCCCTTGGAAGGCCTTTTATTGCTGTAAACCACCTTGAGGCTCACACCTTTGCCATATTCTTGGAAAGGGAGGTGGAGTTTCCCTTTGTGAGTCTTGTGGTTTCTGGTGGACACACGAGCCTGTTTTTCGTTGAGGATTATGGGAAGATGCAGTTTCTGGGAGGCACTCTAGATGATGCGGCGGGTGAGGCCTTTGACAAGGTGGCAAAGCTTCTTAATCTGGGCTATCCGGGGGGTCCCATTATAGATAAGCTTGCCAGAAAAGGGGATCCCAACGCTATAGCCTTTCCCGTTGCGAAAACGCCAGGTTATTCTTTTAGCTTTTCTGGTGTAAAGACCGCTGTCATGAGCTGGTTAAAAAAACACAAGGATTACAAGGTGGAGGATGTTGCCGCCTCGTTTCAGGAGGCGGTGATAAAGGCCCTTGTGGCGAAGACCTTTAAGGCTGCAGAGTATAAGAAGGTTAAAAACATAGTGGTATCTGGTGGTGTTGCCTGCAATTCAAGGCTGAGGGAGCTTTTTACAAAAAGGGCGGAAGAAGAAGGTTATCGTGTTTACTTTCCCTCTCCCAAATTCTGCACTGACAATGGAGCCATGGTGGCCTTTGTGGCCTATTACAGGTTTCTTAAAGGAGAGAGGGCTTATTTTGATGTGGATGTGGCTTCAAGGGTTTAGATTTACCAGAGCATTCCCAGCATCCATAAGGGGATGGAGTT
>JALVZS010000213.1 GCA_027022065.1 bacterium | reverse complement strand
GATCTCTTCCACGCGGTTTACAGGCCTCTTCTGTTTGAAGCCCTTTTTGCTCCCTCTCCTTACTGTTACAGGTGTGAGCTGGGCTTAAGCAGGGAGACCTGTGGGCTTGCCTGCCTGGAGAGGCTTGAGGAGATAGTGGCATCCAACAAAGATGAAATCGTGGCCATTGTGGCAGAATCCGCGGTTCAGGCAGCAGGCGGCATGATTGTCATGCCTGATGGGTATATGAAGGGACTGAGGGAGATAGCGGATAGATACGGGGTTCTGCTTGTCCTGGATGAGGTAGCGGTGGGCTTTGGAAGAACGGGGAGAATGTGGGGTTGTGAGCATGAAGGGGTTGTTCCCGACATCATGGCTGTTGCTAAGGGAATAACGGGAGGGTATCTGCCCGTTGCTGCAACCATAACTACGGAAAGGATATACAACGCGTTCTTGGGAGATTATACCAAGACATTCTATCACGGCCACACCTATACGGGTAATCCCTTGGGATGTGCCGCCGCTTTGGCAAGCATAGAGCTGTTTGAGGAGGAAAAAACCCTTGAGAAGCTTCAGCCGAAGATAGAGCATCTGAGGAAGAGACTTGAGGAGTTCTGGGAGCTTGAGCATGTGGGAGACATAAGGCAGAAGGGCTTCATGGTGGGTATTGAGCTTGTGGAGGATAGAAAAACCAAAAAGCCGTACGATCCATCCCTGAGAATGGGCTTTCAGGTGATATACAAGGCCAGAGAAAGAGGGGTTGTGATAAGGCCTTTGGGCGATGTGATAGTTATACTTCCTCCTCTGGTCATAACCATTGAGGAGCTGGATACCCTTATTGATGTGGTTAAGTGGGCTATAAAGGAGGTTACGGAGGCGTAGTATGACCATAGATGAGGAGCTTGAGATAATAACGAGAAATGTGGTGGAGTACATATCGGAAGAGGAGCTCGTTGAGAAGCTTAAGCGCTCAAAACAGACAGGCAAGCCCTTGAAGGTAAAAGCGGGATTTGATCCCACAGCGCCTGATCTACACCTGGGGCATACGGTTCTTCTTAAAAAACTCAGGGAGTTTCAGGATCTCGGGCACGAGGTTTACTTCCTCATAGGCGATTTTACGGCAATGATAGGGGATCCCACTGGAAGAAGCGAGGTAAGAAAGGCCCTGACCAGAGAGGAGGTTCTTAAGAACGCCGAGACTTATAAGGAGCAGGTGTTTAAGATACTGATTCCTGAAAAGACCAAGGTGGTTTTTAACTCCACTTGGCTTAAAGAACTGGGCACAGAGGGAATGGTCAGGCTCTGTGCCAAATACACGGTTGCTAGGATGCTTGAGAGGGATGATTTTAAGAAGCGCTTTAAGGACGGGGTGCCCATATTTATCCACGAGTTTATATATCCACTGCTTCAGGGGTACGATTCCGTGGCTCTGGAGGCGGATATAGAGCTGGGAGGAACTGATCAGAGGTTCAATCTCTTGGTCGCAAGGGACATACAGAGGGAGTACGGGCAGGAGCCAGAGGTTATCATGATGCTTCCCATTCTGGAGGGGCTGGATGGTGTTCAGAAGATGAGCAAATCCTTAGGGAATTATGTGGGAATTACAGAGCCTCCTTCCGAGATGTACGGAAAGCTCATGTCCATAAGCGATGAGCTCATGTGGCGCTACTATGAGCTGCTTTCCGATCTTTCTCCCTCTGAAATTGAAAAGAAAAAGAAAGATGTGGAGGAGGGCAGATACCACCCAAAAAGGGCGAAGATGGATCTTGCCTTTGAGATTGTGGCTCGCTTCCACGGGGTTGAGGCCGCTAGAAAGGCCGAGGAGGAGTTTGAG
>JALVZS010000212.1 GCA_027022065.1 bacterium | reverse complement strand
CCCCTTGCCCGCCCACGCCACACAACACTATATCCATTTTCATGTTTTCACCTCTTTTATGGCATCAACAGGGCATTCAAAGGCACAGATACCACATCCGAAGCAGAGCAAGGGTTCTATATAGGCCTTTTCATTTCTAAAACTTAACGCTATGCATCCCACAGAAAGACACCTTTTGCAGCCTATACAGAGATCCTCTTTTACTTCCCATATTTTATCGGTTCTTTCAGATATTAAGGTGCATGCTCTTCTTGAAATTATAAGGGATGGTTCAGGATTTTCTGTCTCTTCTTGGAGAATTTTAATAAACTCTTCCACATTGTAAGGATCTACAACCTTTACCCTTTCTATACCTATAACCTTTGCCAGTTCCTCTGGCATTATGGCTTTTGCCTTTTCTCCTTTGGCTGTCTTTCCTGTTCCTGGATGTGGCTGTTTTCCTGTCATAGCCGTGGTTCTGTTATCCAGTATGATCACTGTGGAAGGTGATCTGTTGTAGGCTATATTCATTAAGGGGGCTATTCCGCTATGGAAAAATGTGGAATCTCCTATGAGGGCCACCGCTTTCATTCCACTAACTGTGGCTCCGTGCTCCATGGAAACACCTGCGCCCATGCAGATGCAGGAGTGTAATGAAGATAGCGGCGGTATGGCTCCTAAAGTGTAGCAGCCTATATCTCCAAGGGCTGTTATTTTAGCCTTTCTAAGGGCAACAAATACACCTCTGTGAGGACAACCAGGACAAAGTGTTGGTGGTCTTTCAGGGATATCGGGAAAGCTTATCGTCTTTGGTTTATAATCCTTCTCAATAGCTTTCTTGACTATATCTGGGTTAAACTCTCCTGTTTCAGGAAATACCTCTTTGCCCTTTACCTTTATGCCTTTTGCCTTTATTTCCGTTTCTAAAAATGGGTCAAGCTCCTCAACCACATAAACTATCTCGTGTTTTTCAACAAACCTTCTTATAAGTTCAAAGGGAAGGGGATAAACCATTCCCAATTTCAACACGGAAGCTTCTGGAAAGGCCTCTTTTACGTATTGATAAACCACTCCCGATGTTATGAACCCTACTCTTTTCTCATTGATCTCTACGCTGTTTATTTCCAGCTCCTCTGCCAGCTGGGAAAGCCTTTTTATTCGCTCTATTACCATAGGGTGTCTTTCTCTGGCGAAGGCTGGTAGCATCACCCATTTCTTAACATCAATCTGAACAACTTTTGACTTTTCTTCTCTGTTTCCCACTGTTACCGCAGTTTTTGTGTGGGAGATTCTTGTGGTAAGCCTAATAAGTACTGGGGTGTCAAATTCCTCCGATAGGTGGTATCCCATTTTGGTGTAGTCTAAGGCTTCTTGTGAGTCTGAAGGTTCAAGACAGGGTATCCTTGCTGCCCTTACATAATGTCTTGTGTCCTGCTCGTTTTGGGAGCTGTAAAGGCCAGGATCATCAGCCACTGCAATAACCAATCCTGCGTTCACCCCTGTATAGGATAAGGTCATGAAGGGATCAGCTGCCACATTTAATCCCACATGCTTCATGGATGCAATAGCTCTTTTCCCTGCAAGACTTGCTCCTATAGCCGATTCCAAAGCCACCTTTTCATTTGGTGCCCATTCAGCATATACCTCTTTATAAGAGATAAGATTTTCTAAAATTTCCGTTGCCGGCGTGCCAGGATAGGAGGAGGCAAAATATACACCCGCTTCCCATGCTCCCCTTGCCACAGCCTCATTTCCAGAAAGAAGCCTTTTCATTCTAAAACCTCCAAAATCCTTTTGGCGTCCATGGCAAAGGGGGAATTGGGAAATTTTCCTTTGAGTTGCT
>JALVZS010000211.1:715-1826 GCA_027022065.1 bacterium | reverse complement strand
GTATATTGCTATGCTGTAAAGCTCCTCGCCCGTGGAACAGGGAGCGCTCAGGATATTTATGGTTTCGCTTCTGGGCCTCAGCTTATGTAATTCTGGTATTATGTGCTTTACAAGGGTATCAAACTGGTGGGACTCTCTGAAGAAGTAAGTCTCATTGATGGTAAACGCGTTTATTACATCGTGGTAAAGGTAGGGATTACGCTTCTTTGAAACATCTATGAAAAACTTCTCAAAACTATCGTACTTGTTGGCTTTTATGATCTCCTCAACTTTGCGCTTGTAGGTGCTGATGAGCTTCTTATCATCTATGAATACACCCGTATCTTCCTGTATAAAATCCCTGAGTCTCTTTAACTGCTGATCCGTGATTTTCATTCTTCAGCGCCGAGCTTGGCCAGCTCTTCCACTATGTCGGGCAGCGGAAGAACCTTCACCGCCCCTCCTCTAATATAAGCTTCTCTAGGCATTCCGTAAACCACAGCGGTTTCTTCACTCTCCGCTATGGTATACGCCCCCAGCTTTTTCAGAGCCACCATACCATCCGCCCCGTCATCGCCTATACCCGTAAGCAAAACGGCCACAATCCTCTGAGGAGCCATTACCTCAAGGGCGGAGAAGAACATCTCATCCGCGGAGGGCACAAAGAACCTCCCGTTGGTGTTGGGAACCAGCTTGCAGGCTATGTCTTTGCCCTTCCTCATAAAGTGCAGATGATACCCGCCTTTGGCAATAATCATCTTTCCGGGCTCAAGAACCTCTCCGTTCTGGGCTTCCACCACCTTTATCCTACTTATACTGTTCAGCCTTTCAGCAAACCTTGATGTGAAGCTTGACGGCATATGCTGGGCCACGCAGATCGCATGCGGATAATCCTTAGGAAGGCGCTTCGCTATGGCCTCAATGTGATTTGGCCCTCCAGTGGACGAGCCTATTAGGATGTACTTCCTCTCAGAGGATTTGCCCCTTATTAAGGGCAGAGGAATACCGCATATTCTGTTCACGTGGTGATTTATAATGTCCTTTATCTCTCTAAGGCTTGCCCCAAACCTTCCGGGCCTTGTTATGTAGGTAAACTTCTCCGAGTGAAGAATGCTGAATGCCTGCTCAGGCA
>JALVZS010000211.1:0-705 GCA_027022065.1 bacterium | reverse complement strand
ATCTTTAGCAATATCTGTATAAAACAAGATTTCGCTTGCAAGGGCCTCCCGCAGAATCTTTCTGGCTATTGCTGAGTTGGAAATTATAAGTATTTTAGCTCTTCTCATTTTGTTTCTTTGCAGGAGGCTATAGAGGAGAGTTGCTTGAGGTTTAGTAGATTTATACTCCTTCCTGACTTGTCAAGCACGGCACCAGCAATTATGCCAGGTCTTTTATCAAAGAAGATGTTTCCCTCAGGGACAGATATTAGGTCTTCTATCTCGGAAATCACAAAAGCTCCCTCTGCCTCTCCTTCCTTGAACACCAGTATCTTGGTTTCTTCTCCCACATCAACCTTGTCGTTTAGCATCTTTTCTATATCAAGAAGCACGTGTGAGAAGGTGCTGGTTACAACTATTCCCTTCAAATACTCGCTGTCTGTGGGACAGGGTGTTATTTTAACCTCTCCGTAGTTTAATATTCCCAAAACATGCTCCATCATAATGGCGAACCTGTGCTCTCCTATTCTGACAACAAGAACCTCCTTTTCGTTCAACTGCCTGTTCTGGCTTTCTGCAAGTTGGGTTTCTAATGCACTGCTTTCTATCAGCTCATCAATAAAGCGATCCGACAAAACGGACACAAGCTCCCTGTTGTAGCAGAAGTAGGTGCTGAACATTTCGTCTTCTTTGCCTTTGCTGATCTGCGTGCTGTACATGGGAAGA
>JALVZS010000210.1 GCA_027022065.1 bacterium | reverse complement strand
TTACGATTACCTAGTGATGAGGGTTGCATGAGAAGAGAAGGGGAAGTTGAGGTGGTTTGGGTTAAGACCGATGATGCGTTTCCCATAAAGCCTTATGCCGTTGGGAGTTTGGAGCTTTCGGTTGGTGACTATGTAGTGGTGGAGGATCTTGTGGGGGAGCTTCTGGGGCGTGTAGTGAAAGGGCCTGAGGTGGTTATGCTTGAGGAGCTTGATATGACCATGGAGGATCTTACTCCCGTTTTGAGGCTTGCTACAGAAGATGACTGGAAAAAGCACGAGAGGAACCTTCCGCTGGAGGAGGAGGCATTTCATTTCTGCAGGCACAGGATAGAGGTGAGAGAGCTTCCCATGAAGCTTATAAAGGTTAAGGCCTCTTTAGACAGGCGCCGCATAATGTTCTTCTTCACATCCGACAGGAGGGTAGACTTTAGAGCGCTTGTCAGGGACCTTGCGAGAAAATACAGAACCCGCATTGAGATGAGGCAGATAGGGATAAGGGATGAGGCCAAGATGATAGGGGGGATAGGTCCCTGTGGGCTTGTTACCTGCTGCAGGCAGTTCCTCAATAGATTCCACTCGGTTTCCGTTAAGATGGCCAAGGAGCAGTATCTTATGCTTAATCCCTCCAAAATTTCTGGCCTTTGCGGGAGGCTCATGTGTTGTTTATCCTACGAGTATCCTATATACCAAGAGCTTGCAAAGGAGTTTCCTAAAGTGGGTGAGAAGGTAAAAACTATAGCGGGCGTTGAGGGAGAGGTGGTTAGCGCTGACATTATAAACCGCAAGATCATCATTTCGCTGGGGGAAGGAAAGGGGCAGATGACGGTGCCTCTGGAAGAGGTGATTTCTTCTAAGGAGGGCAAATGATGAAGAAGTTCTATGTGACCACGCCCATATACTACGTTAATGATGTGCCCCATCTGGGACACGCATACACCACCATAGCCGCCGATGTGATTGCAAGGTACAAGAGGCTTAAGGGCTATGATGTTTTCTTTCTTACTGGGACAGATGAGCACGGGCAGAAGATAGAGAAAAGTGCAAGGGCCAAGGGGATGAGTCCCAAGGAGCTTGCAGATAGCGTTGTTGTGAACTTCAAACGCCTATGGGAGAGGCTAAACATAAGCTACAGTCACTTTATAAGAACCACAGATGACTACCACGAAAGGGTGGTTCAGGAGATCTTCCAGAGGCTTTACGATAAAGGAGATATATATCTCGGCGAGTATGAAGGCTGGTACTGCACCCCTTGTGAGTCTTTTTGGTCCAAGAGCCAGCTTGTGGAGGAGAAGTACTGTCCCGACTGTGGAAGACCCGTAGAGAGGGTTAAGGAGAAGAGCTACTTCTTCAGGCTCTCCGCTTATCAGGACAAGCTGTTGAAGTTTTACGATGAGCATCCCGACTTTGTCTTTCCGGAGTCCCGTATGAATGAAATTAAGTCCTTCGTTAAAATGGGGCTTGAGGACATATCTATCTCAAGAACGACCTTTAGGTGGGGGATTCCCGTTCCTTTTGACAAGGAGCATGTGATCTATGTGTGGTTTGATGCCCTGTTCAACTACATATCTGGAGTGGGATACGGAACAGACAACGAGAAGTTTAAGAAGTACTGGCCTGCGGATCTCCACATCATAGGGAAAGACATTTTGAGGTTCCACGCCGTTTACTGGCCTGCTTTTCTTATGGCGGCGGGCTTTGAGCCGCCTAAAAGGGTGTTCGCCCATGGCTGGTGGACCGTTGAGGGAAGGAAGATGTCCAAATCCTTACGAAACGTTGTTGAACCTAACAGGCTCATAGATGCCTATGGGGCAGATGCGGTGAGGTACTTCCTCTTGAGGGAGGTTCCCTTTGGGCTTGACGGAGACTTTTCCCACAAGGCCTTGGCCCACCGCATAAACGGGGATCTGGCCAACGATCTGGGTAATCTGCTTTATAGGGTGCTTACCATGACCATAAAGTACTTGGATGGGGTGATTCCTGAGCCTACTAAGGACAGGGACAGGCAGCTTGAGGAGCTTTCCTTGAAGATGCTTGAAGAGGTGGACAGGTTTATGGATGTTCAGGCCTTCAACAGGGCGTTGGAGGCCGTTTGGGAGGTAATCAGGGCTGCCAATAGATATATAGATGTTTCCGCTCCGTGGAAGCTGTCTAAAGAAGGGAGGAAAGAGGAACTTTCCAATGTGCTTTACAATTTGCTTGAGACCCTAAGGCTTGTTGCAGTGGTTCTATATCCCTTTATGCCCGTTAAGATGGCCGAGATGCTTGAGCAACTGGGGTGCCCTTCCGAGCCTAAGCCTGAGGATTTGGAGTGGGGCAGGATACCTGTCGGCGGTAAGGTGAAGAAGGGTAGGCCTCTGTTCCCCAAACTGGACGAAGAGGAGATAGCCAGAAGGGTAGAGCAGGAGATAAAGGAGGGGGAGGAGATGGCCCAGGAGATAGGCATAGAGGACTTTGCTAAGGTGAAGATTATTGTTGCCAAGGTGCTTGAGGCGGAAAAGGTGCCCAAAACCGATAAACTTGTGAAGCTTGTGCTTGATACGGGAAGTGGCGTTCGCACGGTGGTTGCAGGCGTTGGCGCCCACTACAGTCCTGGGGAGCTTGTGGGTAAAAAGGTGCTTTATCTTTCAAACCTTAAGCCTAAGAAGCTGAGAGGCATAGAGTCTCAGGGTATGATCCTTGCCGCTTCAAAGGGGGATAAGCTATATCTGCCCGAGTTTCCAGAGGATACCCCTGTTGGAGCGGAGGTGAGATGATAGTTGATACCCACTGCCACCTGCACATGGACTACTACGACAAGGACAGAGGTGAGGTGATTTCCCGCATAGAGGAGGAGGGCTCTCCCTTTATTTTAACTGTTGGTATCAGTGTGGAGGACAGTGAAAGGGCAGTTTCCCTGGCTGAAAGATTTCCCTTCATATATGCCACCTGCGGGGTTCATCCTCACGATGCAAAGGACTTTAGCGATGAGGCGTTGAAACGCTTGGAGGAGCTTGCAAAAAGCGAAAAGGTTGTGGCCATAGGGGAGATAGGGCTGGACTTTTACAGAAACTTTTCCCCAAAAGAAGCTCAGTTTGAAGCCTTTGAGGCCCAGCTTGAGCTTGCAGTTAGGCTTAATCTTCCCGTTGTGATACACACCAGAGATGCCCATCCCGATACCAAAAGTGTGCTTAGACGATACTCTTCAAGCTTGAGAGGCGTGGTAATACACTGCTTCTCTGGAGATTTAAGCGATGCCAAAGATTATTTGGATATGGGCTGCTATATCTCCTTTGCAGGACACACCACATACTCCAAAAACCAGCACTTAAGGGATGTGGCTAAGTGGGTGCCTGAAGATAGGCTTCTGGTTGAAACGGATGCTCCCTTTCTCACACCTATGCCCCTCAGGGGAAAACGCAATGAACCCGTGTATGTAAGGTATACGGCGTCTGTTATAGCTGGAGTTAGGGGAATATCAACGGAGGAGCTTTTTAACTTGGTGTTTGAAAACTCTAAAAGCCTCTTTGCCCTTGACAATCGGTAAACCTTGTTTTAATCTGCCTCTATAAAATGGAGGTGGGAATCCATGAGGGGATACAAGAAGGAGCTTCCTCTTGTTAAGGCGGTGGATCACGCTTTGCTTCTTTTGAGTTGCTATACAGATAAGGAAGAGATGGGCGTCACTGAGCTTTCTCAACGCATGGGGCTTCACAAAAACAATGTTTTTAGAATTCTGGCAACGCTGGAATTTAGGGGATATATAGAACAGAATCCCAAAACAGAAGGCTACAGGCTAGGACCCAAGATCTTTGAGCTGGGTCTTATCTTCAAGTACCAGATGGGGCTTATAAAGCATGCCCGCCCCGTTATGGAGAAGCTGAGGGATAGGTTCAATGAGACGGTGTATCTTGGGGTTTTGAGGAATATTTACTCTATCTACATTGACAATGTGGAGACCACCCACACCATAAGGGTTGTTTCCCGTGTGGGGGTGCAGATACCGGCTTATGCCACGGCTATTGGCAAGGCGCAGCTTGCATTTCTTCCACCCGATGAGCTGGAGGAGCTGTTTAAGGACAAAAAGTTAAAGCAGTACACCCCCAACACCATAACCGATGTTAATGAGCTTATGGAGCACCTAAAAGAAGTTGCTGAGAAAGGGTACGCTGTTGACAATGAGGAGTTCCAGGAGGATGTTAAGTGTGTGGCTGCTCCCATAAGAGACTATACCAAGTATGTGGTGGCGGGTCTTTCCATATCGGCTCCCTCCTTCAGGATGACCGAGGATAGAATGGGAGAGATGATAGAGGCTGTGAAGGAAGCGGCTCTTGAGATTTCAAAGCACCTGGGCTATGTTGTCTGATGTATGAAGGATAGGCGACTCTTAATTGGCATAGGCGCTGTTGCTCTTCTTTTTTTATTTGTCTTGTTTTTTACTTCCGGCAGGAAGCGCCCTTTCAAGGTGTTAAGTACAAAAGAGGGAACTCAAAACAAAACCTCCTCTTTATCCATTAAACAGGCGGAGTCTCCTTTTCCCTACCTTATAACGCCTAACAGGTACGCATACATAGTTTTTACCAAAAGCAAAAAGGTTCTCATAGTGAGAGATGGAAGAAAGGTGGTTAACCGAAGGCTTCAAAGGAGGGTGTGGTACAGGGTGAAGAGGTATGGGATAGAGGATGTGGCCTGCCACAGGACAAAGGGATGGAGGTTTATGTGCGTTTATAATACTGGAGACATCAAAGAGCTTTACCTACGATTAGGGTGCGAGCTGCTGGTGGTGGCGCCGAAACCGGAAAAAACCCTTTATCCTGTTTCCGCCTTGGATTTTGTCTATAGATGGCAGAAGGCCTGGATAAACATAAAGAAGGATTTTGAGGCCTACGCCTCTTTATACGCTGATGACTTTAAAAGCCCTCAGGGCAACAGGGAAAAGTGGCTATCCTATAGAAGGGCAGAAGACGGTATAGCCAAGTATGTTGATGTGGTGGTGGACAACCCTGTGCTGGTGAAGGTGCCGGAAAGCGATTTATATGCAATATTCTTCAGAAACACCTACAGAAGCAACATAAAAAGGGTGGATGGATTAAGGGTTCTAGTTTTAAAGGTTACCAATGCTGGCTTGAAGATAGTATCGGAGGCTCTAATTTAGGTTCTGTTTTTGTATAGGTAGTTTACAAACTTCCTGTATAGTTCCTTGTTCATCTTGCCCACGTTTACAAACTCTTCCTGCATTATGGTTAAGGCGGGGAAGGGATCCACGGAGTTTCTGTAGGGTCTTATACCCGTTAGTGCTTCATAAACGTCGCAAACCTTTATTATCTTTGCGTCTTCTGGTATCTTTATATCTGGAAGCCCCCTTGGATACCCTGAGCCATCGGAGTTTTCGTGGTGATAGAGGGCTGCCTTTGAGTATTTTGCAAGGCCGTTTTCCTCAAGTATCCTGGCTCCCCAAATGGTGTGCTTCTTTATGATCTCAAACTCTTCCTTTGTGAGCTTCCCCGGCTTCTTCAGTATGCTGTCTGGCACCCTGCTTTTTCCTATGTCGTGCAGAAGGGCTGCGGATGTTATGTGGTTTAGCTCTTCTCCCCTCATACCCAGATGATAGGCAAAGCCAGAGACCAGGGCACTCACATTGGACACGTGAAGGGCTGTGGTGAAGTCCTTTTGCAGGATAAACCCCATGAGGTATGCGGCCTTTGGATTTTCCTCTATGTAGTTAGAAAGCTGCTTGGAAAAGTTTACAGCAGCATTCAGATTCTCCTTGTTGGGCATCTTAAGTAGAAAGTCCACCATCTTACCCACTTGGGAGAACATGTCTGTTAGGTTTTCTACTGAGGGGGGCTTTTTAAGAAGCTTTCTGAAGTGTTCCTCTACTTGGTTTATAAGCTTTGTGCTGTCTGAGCGCTGTATATAAAATACCCTGTTGTGGTCTATCTCTTCCAAAAGCTTTTCGGATACTGGGGTTCCTGCCTTTTTGTAGAGAACTGGTTTGCTCCTGTGTATGAGAAAGATACTGATATCTTCAATGTTTAAAGTCTTGAGCATTTCTCCGGGAACGGGTATGAGGGATTCCAACTCTATCTTCTTTTCTTCAAGGGTGGTGTCCATGGTAATATCCTTTAGCAGTTTTTATAAAATTTATATAGCTTAAAATTATTTTGCAACAAATCCTCTGGATTTGTCTCTGTGACTTCAGCAGCCCACTTAATTCCTTCCATCAGGGTTATGGCGGATCCAAAGAGCCTTCTCTCCTCATTGAAGCATGCGCCGTCTTTTGCACAGACCATCTGTCCTGAAAAATGCATACTTTCTGGTCCTCCTGCG
>JALVZS010000209.1 GCA_027022065.1 bacterium | reverse complement strand
CCCTTATCTCCATAGACCCTTGCGGGAAGACCGCAACAGCTCTCATCAAGAACCCTCACCCTGCCCCCAGCATCCTGCATCAGGGAAAAGGCATCCTCCGCTATCTCAGGCATAAGGTGATCAATAACACAGCCCACATAGAGGTTTACATCCCCCTCCTCGCTTCTAAATCTGGAGGTAAAGGGAGACGAGTTAGAGAAAAGACCAGCTATCTTTCCCGCCTCTGCTATTGAGGCAAAGAGCTTCTTCCTATTCAGCATTACTTTAGGCGCATTCTCCTCAATAACGGTTTTTCTTTCGGCCCTTGCCCTAACCTCCTCAACAAGCTCCCTTATGGGTATCTCCACGGGGCAGACCTGGTTGCAGGTGCCACAACTGGTGCACAAAGAGGCCACATGGTAGGCCTTCTCCACCCCCTCTGTAATTGCCGTCCAGGCAACGCCTATTCCTCCCATATAAACATGGCTAAAGACCTGCCCACTAAGCACCCTGTATATGGGACAGACATTCATACAGGCACCACACCTGATACACCTTAAGACATGATAGAGCTTGGAATCGGACAAAGCTTTTTTCCTGCCGTTGTCCAGCACAACCACATACCAGCTCCTTGCCTTCCACCTAAACGGCCCCTTAAACACGCTTACATAGCTGGAAAAGCTCAAGCCCACAGAGTTTTTGGGAAGCACCCTCAGTATCCACAGGGCATCCTCCATTTTCTCAACAACCTTCTCATACCCGCAGAGGGTCACATAAACATCGGGCATGGTTGCACATAGCCTTCCGTTCCCCTCGTTGGTCATGAGATAAAAGGCCACAGGATCCTCAGAAACCACATTTATCCCCGTAAGCCCCGCATCTGCAGAAAGAAAGCGGCCCCTTAAATCCCTCCTCACCTCCTTGGTTATCACATAGGGATCGGGAGGGACCTTTCTGCCAAAGTAGTTACTGAAAAGCTCCGCAACCTCTTCCTTGGTTTTGTGTATGGCGGGAACTATAAGATGAGAGGGCTTCTCTCCCAAAAGCTGAAGGATCCTTTCGCCGAGATCCGTTTCCACCACCTCTATCCCCTTCTCCTCAAGAAAAGGATTGAGGTGTATCTCCTCGCTGGTTATGGACTTGCCCTTAACCAACAAAGAAACGCCGTGCTTACTCAGAATGTCCCATATAACTTCCCTTGCCTCCTCAGCGGTTTCGGCAAAAACTATCTTCACATCCAAGGAAACGAGATGGTCCGCCACCCTGCCCCATATCTCATCCGCCCTTTCAAGAGCCCTTTCTCTAACCTTCCTAGTCTTTTTTCTTACCTCGGCAAAGTCCCCGAGCTCGGAAAGGGCCTTTACCCTACCCTCTGCAAACCTTAACGCGGCTCTTCTAAGGGCCTCCCTTATGTTAGGATTGTTAAGATAGCGCCTCAGCTCCCTCACCTTCCCTCCAGCACAAGAATTACCCTCTCAGGCCCGTGCACCCCTGCCACATGGATGAGCTCAATATCCCCCGTCTTGCTGGGACCGGTTACTATAGAAATATAATCCCCATCCACCTTGGAAAGGGCCTTATCAAGGCTTCTGTAAAGCCTCCTCGTTGAAAGAACGGCAATATGCACCTTTGGAAGGCTTATGAGTTTGTGCCCCTCCCCCTCCTTAAAGCCGAAAATGAGGCTTCCCGTTTCAGCAGCCGCAGCATCTACCCTGGTTATGGAAACCTCCGCCTCCTCAGGAGGAACCTCTCTTATGGCGAACTTCTTAGTACGCCTCTTAAGCCTTTTGTCCACGCAGAAAATAGCATCTTTAAAGCCTAAAAGGGCCTTCTCAAGGGATGGGGCAACTTCCCCTCCCGCCTCCTGGAACTTCCTGAGGAAGTCCTCTTTTACGCTCACCTCAGAGCTTCCTCTCCTCTCTCTCCCGTTCTGATCCTCAAAGCATCCTCAACGGGCAGCACAAAAACCTTACCATCTCCAGGGTGATCGGTGCAACAGCACTTCCTTATGGTGGAAAGAACCTCCTCAACAAGAGCGTCCTCACAAACAATCTCCACCCTGGCTTTGGGGAAGAACTTGGGAACAGCACCGTGCTTGTCCATAAGCTCCTTGAAGTGTCTCATGGGCTTTCCTATGCCCATGAAGTTGTCCACGCTCATCCCTGGAACCCCTAGCTCAAACAGGCTCTTTTTAAGCTCCCACAGCTTTTCCGGGTTTACATAAGCAACAATCATCTTCATCCTGCACCCCCTTAAATTTTAAAACAATTTTACCTTAACGGCATCAATTGCTCAAGCTCCAAAAGCACTGTATAATCTTTCTTAAGAAGAGCTGATAAAATCCGAAGTTATTAATGAGCAGAACGCTGAGGAAGGAGGGCATGTGTAATGGAAAAGAAGAACTGGTGTAAATGGTGGGTTTTATACATACTCTTTGCAGCGGTTGCAGGCCCTATAATATGGATCTTTTATATCTTGCTTTCAGGGATAACCTCGCTTGAAAATGCCCTCAAAGCCATAGCCAATCCATACAACGCAGGCTGGATGTTTCTCTACGCAGTTGCAACCTGTTTCTTAACAAGAAGTATGTCCTCCGGGGTTGAGGAAAGCAGGGAAAAGGCAGAAAGCTTTGCGAAGATATATCCCAAGGTACTGTTTTTCTCCCACATAGTATTCTCCTTTATATCATCGGGGCTAGCAACATGGGTGCTTAACCGCCAGGGGAACATACCTGAAGGCGTGTCTATTAGTATTATTGTATTATCCGGAGGACTCCTCATCTTCACCCTAGGCTATCCTGTAATTATAAAGATTACCTCAAAGGTTTGGGAAGATGTGGGCTCTCTATACGGATTTGTAGGGCACTCTGTAACCCTCAAGTCTAAACTTATCTTTGCATTTATAGCCGTTGCCCTTGCAACAGGTATGACCATTTACGGCATGGGGGATGTATCCACGGGAAAGCAGGTATATACAGTAATGCTAAAATTACGCGAGAAGAGCGTAGAAAAGATAGTTGAAACGGCTTACCACATAGTTGAGAAGTACTACAGGCTCGCACAGGAAGGTAAGATGAGCGTAGAGGAAGCCAAGAAGCTAGCGCTGGAGGATGTGGGAGCAATAAGGTACGACAACGGCAAGAACTATGTGTGGATTAACGACATGAATGGTGTAATGCTGGTTCATCCAAAAAAGAGCCTTATAGGGAAAAATCTCTACTACCTTAAGGACAAAAAGGGCAAATACCTGTTCCAGGAGATGATAGAAAAGTGCAGGAAATACGGAGAAGGCTTTGTATCCTACTGGTGGCCTCATTTGGGAAGCACAGTTCCTTCACCTAAGATTTCTTATGTTAAGCTTTTCAAGCCGTGGAATTGGATTATAGGAAGTGGAGTTTATATAGACACCCTCCATAAAGAGGCTGAGCAGTATCTGAAATACCTAAGAAAAGAGCTTGGAGAGAAAAACTTAATAATGGTTGTTATGCTCATCATAATTATAGTAGCAGCAGCTTATTTCATCGCAGATGACTTAAAGAAAGCTCTTGAAGAAGTTAACACTACTGCTAAGAAAAACGCTGAGGGAGACTTAAGGGAAGCACCAAAAGTCCTCTCCATGGATGAGCTTGGAGAAACCGTTAGTTACATCCGTAAGCTTGTTGAAAGCACCAAGGAAACCATCTCCTCCATTATAGAAACCACGGAAATAGTGGTATCCGCCACCACCCAGGTCTCTGCAAGCACAGAAGAAATAAATATGATAACCCAGAATACAAAGGACAACTTAAGCAGAGTAGCTGGAGCCATGGAGGAACTGTCCGCATCAGTGAGATCTCTTGTGGAGCACATAGAGGCATCGGCAGAACTTGCTGAGAAATCAGAAAAGGCCGCTATGGAAGGAGTTACGACCTTCAAAGAAACAGCTCAATGGAACAAAGAGGTAGCCATAAAGGAGCTTAGCAAGATAGCTGAGGAAGCCGATAAGGTAACGGAAGCTGCCAACAAGATAACCGGCATAGTTGATGTTATAACAAACATAGCGGATCAAACTAACCTGCTTGCTCTAAACGCCGCGATTGAGGCGGCAAGGGCTGGAGAGCATGGTAGGGGCTTTGCCGTTGTGGCGGATGAGATAAGGAAGCTCGCAGAGGAAACCATGAAGTCCACAAGCGAGATAGAAAAGATGGTGGAAGAAATAGGTCACATAGTTGCCACCTTTGCACAAACAATAAACGAGTACGCATCCCAGGCAGAAAAACAGGCAGAGAGGATCATTGAATCCTCAGAGATGCTTGAGAGCATGGCAGAGGAGGCCAGAGCCGTTAAGGAGAGAATGGCAGAAGTGAGAAAAATGTCCGAAGAACAGATGCAGGCCATAAACGAGGTAGTTGAGAATGTAGCTCAAACTAGCCAAGCAATGGAAGAGGTGGCCAACGGTGTTAATGAAACTGTCAAGGCCATAATGGACATCAACGAGAGGGTCAACGAGCTCAACGAGAAGGTCTCCAAGTTCAAGGTGTAAGAGGTTGACAGCTTGAAAAGGGGTGAGTTATAGGGTAACTACACTTTCCCCACTTCAAGTCAGGAGGAGAGAATGAGGGTGATTCTGAAGGAGGATGTGGAAGGTCTTGGAAACGCGGGAGATATAGTAACCGTAAAGGATGGATATGCCAGAAACTACCTCATTCCTAAAGGTCTGGCCATAAGGGCCACTGCTAGGAACGTTAAGGCCCTTGAAAAGCAGAGGCAGATGATACTTCAAAAGATAAACAAGGAGAAAAAGAGATACGAGGCCTTTGCGAATAAGCTTGGCGAGCTCAACGTGGTTATCAAAAAGAAGGCCGGTGAAGAGGGCAAGTTGTTTGGCTCCGTCACATCCAGAGACATAGCCGAGGCCCTTGATGCCATGGGGTATGAGGTGGACAGAAAGAAGATAGAGCTTGAGGAACCCATCAAGTCCATTGGTAAATACACTGTAAAGGTTAAACTCCCCTATCAGATAGAGGCAGAGCTGGCAGTGGAAGTTGTGCCTGAAGAGTAGCCTTGAAGAAGGAAATTTTAGATCTTGGACTTTTACCGCCCCAGAACATAGAAGCAGAAAAGGGTGTTCTGGGGTCTGTCTTTTTGGACAATCAGTCCCTCTTCAGAATCATTGACACCCTCTCTCCCGATGACTTCTACCGCAAAGAGCACAGCTACATCTATCAGGCATTTCTAAAGCTCTTTGAAAGAGGAGATCCCATAGACCTCATAACGGTTCAGAACGAGCTACAGGACATGAAGGTGCTGGACCAGGTGGGGGGCATAGAGTATCTTATGGAGCTTGCAGAGTTTGTCCCCACCTCTGCCCACATCACCAGATACGCAAAGATTGTTAAGGAAAAAGCGGTTTTGAGGGAACTTATAAACGCCTCCCACAGCATCATCAAAAAATGCCACGATGCCGATGTGGATGTGGAGGAGCTTCTGGATGAGGCGGAGCGCCTTATCTTTGCCATTTCAGAAAAGCGCATGAAGACGGACTTTTCCCCTGCAAGGGAGCTGGTGAAAGCTGCCATAGCCCAGATTGAAACTTTATCCCACAGAAGACAGCTCGTAACGGGCATCCCCACTGGCTTTCACGACTTTGACAAGCTCACCGCAGGATTACAACAAGGGGACCTTATTATAGTGGCTGCAAGGCCCAGCATGGGAAAGACCGCATTTGTCCTAAACATAGCCCAGCATGTGGCGGTTGAGGAAGGTGGCACGGTGGCCATATTCAGCCTGGAGATGTCCAAGGAACAGCTCGCCATGAGAATGCTGGCCTCCAAGGCTAGGGTAAACTACCAGAAGATAAGAACAGGAACTATTACGCCAGAGGACTGGAGGGCCATAATAGATGCGGCAAGTGAGCTGGCAGAGGCTCCCATATTCATAGATGACACACCTGCCATATCGGTGCTTGAAATGAGGGCCAAGGCAAGAAGACTACAGGCAGAACATGGCCTATCCCTCATCATAGTAGACTATCTACAGCTCATGAAGGGAAGAACCAGAAGCGAGAACCGCCAGCAGGAGATTTCAGAAATTTCAAGGTCCCTGAAAGAGCTAGCGAAGGAGCTAAATGTACCCGTAATAGCGGTGTCCCAGCTCTCAAGGGCGGTGGAGGCGAGAAGCGACAAAAGACCTTTGCTTTCAGATCTCAGGGAATCGGGTGCCATTGAGCAGGACGCAGATGTGGTGATTTTCATATACAGAGATGAGGTTTACAACAAAAACACGCCCAAACCTAATGTGGCAGAGATAATAATAGGAAAGCAGAGGAATGGCCCAACGGGAGTTGTAGAGCTCACCTTTATAAAAG
>JALVZS010000208.1 GCA_027022065.1 bacterium | reverse complement strand
ATTGGAAGAATTTACAGCTCAAACCTTGGCAGCGTTATTGCTTTGTTTTCTGCAAGGCAACGACAGCTTTTCACCTTTGAGGGTTTACCACTCCCTTATATTTCTGAATCTGCCCGTTAGAAAGATACTTGCTATGACCGGCGAGAAAATCCTTCCTTACGTGGATGTTGCCGATACAGAACGGGTGGATATGTTAGCAAGGTTATTCTTTACAGCAGAGCTTGAATACATAGGAGAAAACATTCTTAAGAGGAGGTGGAACAATGGAACAAACCAGAGCAATGCTTGAGTCAATCTACTACGATTACAAGGCAAGGACTGCTGACATAAGAATGCTTTTTATTCCAGAAAGGGACGAAATAAGACTTACCTGTAGCGGTAAGCATGACCAGAAGTTTTCTATTAGGCTTGGTAAAGAAAACAAGGAAGCAGAACCTTTCAACGGAGAAGTTTTGCTGCCTTCATCCGTTTTTGGAGAGTTCTTTCTCGGAATTGTTGGTGGCGTTAGTAAAAGCCAGGACTTGGGAGTAGACAGCAGAAAGGTTAGGGTCTCCAGAAAGGGTACGGTTATAAGGTTCACCTTCACCGATTACAGAAATGCTGCACGAACAGTTGTTAACGTCGGTGGTGGCATAGCTGTTTCTATTACAGGCTTTGCCAGATACATTAAGGATAATATCAAATGTGTCAGGTTCACACATACAGAAAAAGGAAGAACTCTGTTCATGGAGTACCTGCCCTTGCAGAAGGTTCTAAAGTTTATAACTCCTGCAGGAGATGCTACTTTAAGTGGCAAAGAGATATACGACCTCAAGGAACTTGCAAGACTGGTTCTGGGTGGAGCAGAACTGATTAGGTCTTACAGGTTCGTCAGTAACGGTTCCGTTATTCTGGTTTTGCCTGACGGAAAAATGAACGTATTAGGAAGGACTTACGGAAATGGCGAGTTTTCCCTGTTGAAAAAAATCGGATATGTACTTAGTTAAATTCTAAACAAAACAAGAGGAGGTGGACTATGGCTGTTAAAACGAAAGAAGAGATCATCTTCTACCGGCATGTTACCAGAAACAACATTGATTTAACCTTCAGCGTTGTTAACGGTGAACTGGTTTTTAAGTGTATCGGCAAACATACCGAGCGTTACATGCTGACTATGCCTGACGGCAGTGATGTTGAAGCTGACCCCTTTGTAGGCGAAGTAAGGATACCTCTT
Source organism: bacterium (assembly GCA_027022065.1). Lineage (GTDB taxonomy): Bacteria > Thermosulfidibacterota > Thermosulfidibacteria > Thermosulfidibacterales > Thermosulfidibacteraceae > JALVZS01. The sequence goes on along the minus strand of JALVZS010000208.1, from coordinate 5,112 downwards.
GAGCTATTGGGCGAGATACTTCTTGTGGCCAAGAGGGTAAAACCTGCTACGCCCTACTACGGCAACCGCCAGCAAAGGTTTAGACTTATATCCAAGGAAGATGGCAGCTTTAAAATGTACTTCAAGGATCTTAAAGATCTTACCTGTACTTTAGTGTTCTTAACTCCGCAAAACGCTAACCTTTTGAAGGCTGCTTTTGAAAGCCTCAAAGAGGTATATGCTGAAGACTTGAGGTTTACCTTTACCCCTTACATGGCTCCGGAAAACTCAGGGTTGGTAGTGGTTAATAGGAAAGATTACAGATGCAGCATACAGGTGCCCTGGGATGGTATTGAGATTGTAGATCAAACCTATGGCAAACTGAAAAGCCTGGCTGAATGCTTTTTGTTTTTCGAAAAACCTATCTACAAGCCCTTCAGCATAGGACACATGTATGTTTTTCCTGAGGGTAACGTTAGCTTCGGCAATAAGGCGGTGTGTAAAGAAAAGGTTTACTGTCCGTTAGTAAAAAGGGAAGTGCCGAGGCTTATGTCATGGCTTTGGGCCGTTATGTAATAGGTTTTTTGTGCTTGGCTGTCCTTCTTACAGGCTGTGCAGGTAACTATATGGGATCTAAGCGTAGCTACTTGCGTTACAAATTCGATATGGCTCTTGGATGGCCTCTTGCTCGCAGCGGCTACTGGCACTTCTTAGGACACGCGTACTTTCCCAAGGTGTGGGAATACCAGCCTAAAGGCGACGTAATAATAGATGAAATGGATATGGGAGTTCCTTTTACTCAAATTAATCCCGATAGCTACGGCACTTCTCCTCGGGTTTTTTTCGTTGCACCTAAAGGCAACCTGTGCGAGCAGGAGGTCTTTTTCATTATAAAACCCAGAAAGGTAACAATAAGAGATCACAATAATATCCCCATAGTGAGCCTTAAGTGGATATACCTACCGCCACACGTTCTTTCTACCAGACATCTTGAAGCAGGAGGCATGTGGCCTGATTCGTACTTATACACTCTTCACAAGCTTAAACCAGAACATGCACAGATACTGCGGCAGTATATTCTTTCCGTTCCTAAGAAGTATCCGTGCTTTGCAAAAGAAGATGTAGCAGAGCCATTGATGCCTTTCTTCCTTGCTTCAGATATAGACCTTTATGAATCCACCTATATTGAAGCGAGGTACCCCGATTTCTTCTGGAAGGTGTACTTTGCAACTACTCAGAGGATTGACAGACACTTTGTAATAGACCGCGAGGTTACCTTCAAATACATAGGAAAAGATCTCGGGGATGTCTATAACTTTGACTTTAAATATGAAGCTACCGTCTATTGCACTGAGCCTATAGTGATTGAAAACCACTATATACCCAGAGTAAAAGCCTTTCTCTGCGTTGATAAACCTATGGAAGCTCCTTGCGGGAATAAGCCTATGACGGTTATTTACCGCGACTTCAGAAGGAACTTTTTGCGAAAGATAAGAGGCAAACCCTTGGAAGAGAGAAACAAAATAGTGCTGAAATATGCACTTAGGCAACATGGTACATGCAGTATCACCTACAAGAAGCCTTTCAAAAAGGTCATCTATGAAATGATACCTACCAAGAAACCAAGACCGGTGGTAGGGACGAGATCGGCTCTGAAACGATAGCTTGTCTTTACAAAAAGGTTAATAAAGAGACCTGCTTTTAATTTCAATCAACATCATTCAATCAAATTCAATCAAAAATTATCATTCGTTTTTCATTAAATGTTATTATTTTGACGAAATGTATTTTTAATTTAACGTTTATGTATGTCATCTTACATTATACACATATTTCTAATGTAATTGCAATTTTTATGAAACATTTTAAATTAGCTATTACGTAGTAGACTCCAAGCAAATGGGCTTAACAAGTGGAGTTTTAAGATTTTATACTGGTCTAATAAAAAAATACTTGACACTATTAGGCTGGGGAATAAATTTTTACGCAAGAACTTTTAAGGAGGCAGGAATGGTGAAAGAAGCTTTAACAAGGGAAGATGCAATTAAGGAATTGGGAGCATGGTTAGAAGTATATTTCGAGACTATTAAAAAGTATGAATCTGTTTTTTTACCTAAAGATGTACGTAGAGCATGGATAGCAGGTATTATGATCCATAGAATCATTACAGGCAATAAGGTTAAGGAAGATTTTGCTGAGTTGTTAAGAAGATACTTTTTGCAAAAGACATGTGAGCAAAGCTTAGGTGAAGTTATACTCCTCTTGTTGCTGGAAAAAGGTGGAGAGACTGAAAGGACAGAGTTAGCCAAAGAAATTAAGAACATGTTTCCTTTATATGAGAGAGAAGAAGTAAGGACAGTATCTATCAAGTTAAGCAATTCTTTAGACTACCTGAAAAGAAACGGATGGATTGAAAACGTGTGCAAGGGCAGGTGGAGGCTTACTCCCAAAGGAGAAAAAAGAGCAAAAGAACTAAGCTGGGAAAAAGTCATCGAAACTGTCAACCCTAAGTTACTCGGACCGTTAAACTAAAGCATGATGTGCAGGCCAGCGGTGTGACACCGCTGGCTTCATACTTTGATGATAGGAGGAGAAAATGATTGAAAGATTTATGCAAAAATTTATTTCTCTTGTCCTGCTTTTTCTTTCAATATTTTCCGCATCTTATGCCAAGAACATAAGGGCTTACGTCGTAAAAGTGTCTGACGGTGACACGATATGGGTTTCTACTGAAGATGGCAGAAGGTTTAAGGTACGCATCTGGGGCATTGACACTCCAGAAAAGTTTGACTCAGGCAAGCTGAGAAAAGATGCCGTACGTTGCAATGCCAACATTATGACGATAAAAGAGCTTGGCCGTATAGCAAGCAAAAAGGCTAAAGAATTGCTTGCTCATTCATGGATAACCCTGGAACCTAAAGGGAGAGGTTACTACGGTAGAGTTTTGGGAATAGTATACCTGTCTGACGGAAGCGACTATGGACTGAAAATGATAAAAGAAGGATACGCTTGCGTTTACTGGAAAAACCACAAAAAGTCTTATCTGATGGCTCAAAAAGAGGCAGAGGAAAACAATAGAGGGCTATGGAGTATGAGTCACGATCTAATGGAATGTTTGTGTCATTAGAGCTGAATTGGTGATCTCAAATATGCAGTAGTGTACCCTACATTGCTAACTCACAAGATTTCAACTTTGCACTCATCAACGGACTGAGGGATTTTTATCGGCTCCTTTCCTTGTATCACCAGTAATCTGTTCAGCAGCTCTGCTTGAGCAAGAACATCTTCGGCACAGTAAATGGCTATTTCTCTTAGTTTGTTTTCCTTGTAGTATCTTTCAACTTCCTTTCCTTTCATTGTGCTTTTGGCCCTTATGCCGCATCTGTGACAGAGAATCTCCAGTCTTGAAGGAAATATTTCATAGAGATCTATGTGATAGTCTGAGTACTTGCGCTGGTAGTTTGCTTTTTCTTTTTCCCACTTGTCCTCGGTATCCATAAAGTACTTTGCACCTGCCCTGGCTTTGTCAGATAAGCTTTCGTAATGTTCAAGGATGTTTATTCTCAGAATCGGCAGATCAAATCTACTCCCATTGAAGGTGACAATAACAGGGTAAATGTTGATTTTCTCTACAAAAGCTCGGATCACCTTCAGGAACCTATCTATCACTTTGAAAGAATCTTTTGAAACAAGACTTTCGTAAGCCATTTTTTCTTCTCCTTCGCTTTCTTGCAGATAGGCAATGAAAGAGATTGCTACTATCCTATGGTATCCCTTGGGCATGAATTCCCCTTCATTGTACTTCTGCCGGTCTTCTTCACTTCCAAGCTTATTGAGTACATCCAGGTCAGTGACGGTCTCTGTGTCCATTATCAAAAAGGCTCTTGCAGAGTTCATATTCATACTGCACCTCCCTGGGATCTACTCTCAATGAAAGCCTGCAGGGGGCTTTTGACGTTACGTTTACCCTTACAGCTTCCATTATCTTCTCAACCTTTCCGCTAAGAAACGCTATGGAGTGAAATACAACTTCCTTTGCGCACTCTCCAAGACTTTTTGGAGGTATCACCAGATCAATAAGCCCTGTTTCATCTTCCAGGGTTACAAACATAACTCTTTTTCCTGATCTGATGGGTGGATTGTGCACTAACACCACTAACCCAGCTACAAGCACTTCTGTGCCGTGGGGAATTCCTTCAAGATCAGAAGCTTTCACAAATCCTAAAGCGTCAAGGTGCGGACGCATGATCTCAAGAGGATGAGTTCTTGTATACACCTTTAGATTCAAGTCTCTAAGCAGTTGAGAAAACGGGTTCATGCTCTTTCACCTCCAGTCCTTCCAAAGCTCCTGCCATGAGAAGACTCTCAAGGGTTCTTTTGTTTACTCCGGTTCTGTTTTTGAAATCCTCAATGCTTGTGTAGCTGCCGTTTCTTTCCCTTTCAGCAACGATTAGCTCAGCATTTCTTTTTCCCACAAACCTCACCTCGGTGAGAGGAACCCTGATACCCTCTCTCTCAGCCACATATTCAGTAAAGCTGTAATTAACGTGAGGGGGATAAATGAGAATTCCTTTTCTCCTTGCCTCGTTGAGTATGACAAAGCTTGGGTATGAACCTACACAGCCTGCATTTAAAAGCCCTATATAGAACTCCCTTGTGTAGTGCGACTTAAGATAGGCGCTCTGGTAGGTAATGTGAGCAAAGGAAGCTGCATGGGCTTTGCAAAAGCCATAGGCAGCAAAGGATGCTACCATACTGAAGATCTCCTCGGCTGTTTCCTTGGTGTATCCTCTTTCAAGAGCACCTGTTATGAACTTTTCTCTTAGCTTTGCCATTTCTTCTGGGCTTCTGTCCCTGGTCATGGCTCTTCTGAAGGCATCAGCTTCGGAGTAATCCATGCCAGCAACCACGTGAGCTATCCTAAGCACCTGTTCCTGGAAGAGAATTACCCCATAAGTCTCTTCCAGGATGGGCTTCAAAGAAGGATGAGTATAAGAAACTTTTTGCCTTCCGTTCTTTCTGAGCACATAAGGCGATACCATATTGCCCTCAACGGGTCCCGGTCTGAAAAGGGAAACCTCTGCAATTATGTGGCTGAACTTCTCGGGTTTTAGTTTTACCACCAGCTGTCTC
>JALVZS010000207.1 GCA_027022065.1 bacterium | reverse complement strand
TAAATCCAGAAGGACCAGGAGGTAATCCAGATCCATTAGGCTCGGCAAAGGAGATAAGAGAGGCCTTCTCAAGGATGGGAATGAACGATGAGGAAACAGTAGCCCTCATCGCAGGAGGACATGCCTTTGGAAAATGCCACGGTGCTGCATCGGACAAATACCTGGGGCCTGATCCAAGCTCGTCTCCAGTGGAAAAGCAGGGGCTCGGATGGGAGTTTAAATATGGCAAAGGCAAGGGACCAGACACCTTCACCTCCGGATTCGAACTTACGTGGTCCCTAACACCCACAAGATGGGCACTTTATTATTTGCAGTTTCTGTTTGAGTACGAATGGGAACTGACCCAAAGCCCTGCCGGTAAGCACCAGTGGGTAGCAAAAGACGCCCCAGAGATGATTCCGGATGCCCATGACCCATACAAAAAGCACAAGCCTATGATGCTGACGGCAGACCTCGCCTTGAAGTTTGATCCAGAGTACTCCAAGATAGCTAAGCGATTCCTTGAAAATCCAGAAGAGTTTGAAAAGGCCTTTGCAAAGGCCTGGTTCAAGCTGACACACAGGGACATGGGACCCAAAAGCTGCTACGTGGGGAAATACGTACCCCAAGAGACCTTCATCTGGCAAGATCCACTACCTGAAAGAGCCTATGAGCCCATTAGCAAAGAAGATGCACGTGAGCTCAAAGAGAAGATATTGAACTCCGGACTTACAATACCGCAAATGGTTTACACAGCATGGTCATCGGCGGCAAGCTACAGGAACTCAGACAGAAGAGGCGGAGCCAACGGTGCCAGAATACGGCTCTATCCCCTCAACCAGTGGGAAGTGAACCATCCTGAGGATTTGAAAAAGATCATATCTACATACGAAAGCATTCAAAAAGAGTTCAACAGCCAAAACAGCAGAAAGGTTTCCCTTGCAGATCTCATAGTCCTCGGTGGCTGTGCAGCGGTGGAAGCTGCCTCCAAAGAGGCAGGTTACGAGGTTGAAGTCCCCTTCACCCCGGGAAGGGTTGATGCACGCCAGGAAGACATAGAATTTGAATTCTACAAAGCCATAGAGCCCTTCGCCGATGGGTTCAGAAACTACTTCAAATACCCCGAGCACATTGACGATAACGACGTTTACACAACCCCTGAATACTTCTTAGTTGATAAGGCACAGCTGCTTACGCTTACAGTGCCCGAAATGGTGGTTCTAATAGGAGGATTGAGGGTCTTGGGAGCTACCTACAAATACTCAGACCACGGGGTGTTTACGGAAAATGTAGGAGTCTTGAGCAACGACTACTTCATAAACCTCCTTGACATGAGCAACCAGTGGGAGGCAGTGGATCAGAATAGATACGTCTTCAAAAGCTCCCGCTGGACCGCCACAAGGGTTGATCTGATAATGGGCCACCACGAAGAGCTCAGAAGCCTTTGCGAGGTTTACGCCTCAGAAGACGGCAAGGAAAAGTTTATCTCCGATTTTGTAGTAGCGTGGAACAAGGTGATGAACCTTGATCGCTTTGACCTGAGATAACTTTACAAGGGGCGGGTATGCCCGCCCCTATAATTTATATAGACAGAACAAATATGAGTTATGGAACTTAAGGAGGGGAGGGACAGGGAATTGGGTTTGGTTATCTCATGGTTGAGGGTAGCCACGTGGCCAGGGGAGGGAAGAAAAGTACGAGAAGTATTACGATAAAGTTTATTGCCACAAGAGGCCATGCTTCTCTGAAGAGCTCGGACATGGGTATGTCTTGGGCTATTCCTTTTACTATATAGATGTTTAAGCCCATGGGCGGGCTTATGTTCCCTGCGCACATGTTTATGCATACCATAACGCCGAACCACAGA
>JALVZS010000206.1 GCA_027022065.1 bacterium | reverse complement strand
TATTTCAGAAAGGGTAAGCTTCCCATGGGTTTTTAAAAGCTCCACCAGCTCTTTTTGCCTTTTTGAAAGCGACTCAAACTCTACCTCTTTAAGAACAGCGTACTTTACCCGAGCCTCCTGCGGCGGTTCTTTACCCGTCCTCAAATGAGGCGGAAGAGCCGCAAAAAACAGCAAGCCCACAGGCTCAAGGTAATAAGCGGCAACCCTTCTTATAAGCTCCACAAGCCCGGAAGGAATAATAGGCCTATCCTCTATGGGCCTCGCCTTTTCGCATTCAAACTCCGGAGGCTCAACCTCCCTAACCACAAAGCCCAGCCTGATCTTCCCCTTCAAAGGCGCATAAACTCTGGTGCCAGGCTCAAGTAATGAATCAACCTCATAGACAAGAGGCGAAAGGGCCAAAGGAAAAGCAACCTCAACAAAAGGCATCAACCACCTACTGTGGCCATGTAAACCACCGACTCTGCCACTCCATCAAGGCCAATTAACGCATTCACCTCATCATCGTAAAAGGCCCCAACGGCACAGCAACCAAGGCCCATCGCAGTTGCAGCAAGATAGAGGTTCTGACATATGTGCCCCACATCCATAAAGATGTACCTGAAAGCCCTTTCCCCATACTTAACCCTGCACCTGTCAATAACAGCACTCCAGACAAAGGCAACGGCACACTTTACAAACATGTGCTGGCCCAAGGCAGCCTCTGCAAAGGCGTAGGAGAAGTTTCCTCCTTTAAGAAGCTCCAGCCTGAACTTGCGCACATTGAAATGGTATATTCCCTGAGAAATGTTATTTACCCTGTTAACCAGAAGATAGGTTTCTATGGGATAAAGGGCACCTGCGGAGGGAGAAGCCCTCAGAGGATAGCCACCTATGCTACCCGTGATGCCCTGAGTAGCCCAGAGCAGTTGGGCAAGCTCCTCAAGATCAAGATACCTGTCGCTGTAGCTTCTCACAGATCTTCTGTTTCTCACAACATCCCATATAGGAGCTCCCCCAGAAATCTTCGGCTTCGGCAGCAATACACAGGGAACATTCTCATACTCCTTAACATCCCTCGGAACACTAACCATCCTGGTTTCAGGAAGCTTCCTCTCCCTTCCATATTTGGTTTCCTGAAAGAACCTTTCACCCACAGGCAGCTTCATACCAACACCCTCAACCTGTCCTCTATCTCCCTCACCTTCTCTTCAGCCATATCTAGGCGCTTTATGCACTGATCAAGCAGTTGCAGCATCACCTTAAACCACTGCTCGTGCTTCGCCACCCATTCTATGTAAGCAAAGTTGAAATCGTTGTACTTTTCAAAAATCTCAGTAAACTCCACCTCAGACTTAATAACAAAGGGCTGAACCACATGCATGGGATAAAGATAAAACATCTCCTTTGACATGGTTCCAAACTTTATCTGGGTTATCTCATCATATAGCTTTTGCGATCTCTCAATTTCTTCGCTCTCTAGATAATCCTCCGTCCTGGCAAGTATCTTAGGAAGAACCTCTCTATTGAACTCAAGCACCTTCTCAAGCCCCTTTTTGTAAGACTCCACCACCCCATCCATAAACTCCCTTGTCTCCTTCAACCTCACCTTAAACCTCTCCAAATCCCCCCTAACCTCCTCAGCAGAAGGCTTTTTCAGACATTGCCTGATAACATCCAGAGGTTCTATCTTTTCTCTAACATACTCCTCTATCGCATCAGAGAGCTTCATCACCTTTGTGCCGGAAATGTAGGCGCCACCTTCGGTAGCGTTTATGCAGATCCCTTTATACTCCGCAATATCAAGCTCAAAGTGCTTCAGAAACATGTACCAAGCGGTTGTAGTAAGCACCTTCTCGGCATAGTTCCCCTTTACCCAGAAATGTCCAGGACCAGGCTTAAC
>JALVZS010000205.1 GCA_027022065.1 bacterium | reverse complement strand
CTGATGGAGGGCTTCTCTGGTTACGGGATTTTTTTCAAGGGCGAGCTTGACCACATCGGCCACCGATAGGGGCTTTGCCAGGCATGTTGATGCTGTCACAAGCAGAAGCAGAAAAAAAGTAAGCTTTTTCAACAGCACCTCCATTCAAAGACGGCTATAAAAGCTTTTTTAACTCTTCCTTGCTTATACCAGCTTGTTTCAAAATTTCAAATAATGTTCCCTTTGGTAAATCCCGCTTGTGAAAGGGAACAACAACTCTTCTTTTTGTTTCTGGATAATAATAAATGTGATGACTCCCTTTAGTCCTATCCAATACAAATCCTTTCTTTTCAAGGATCTTGGCAATTTTTTCCGGCGTAAGCGAGGGGATCTTAGACATGGGCATTTACAGTCAAAGTATATTCTAAAACTCCTTCTTCGGTTGGTATTTCCTCTCCATGTGCTTTTAAGCTTTCTAAATACAACTCTATAGCTTCTTTTGCCATTTCTATTGCTTCTTCTATAGTATCTCCGTATGTTACACACCCTGGAAGAGATGGGACTATCACCGTGTATCCACCTTCAGGTTCTTTTCTAAGCATTATCCGGTAATTAAGCTTCATAATTTCACCTCTCCAGAAGTTATCAGCTCAAAGGCATTTCGTTTTCGGCGCCTGAAACGGTTCTTGGTATGTGTATGTTTGGGGGAATTTCCCATCCAATTAGGGCAAGCTTAAGCACTTCGTCCATCTCTTCCACTAGGATTATCTCAAGTCCTTCCTTTATTTCGTCTTCCACCTCTTTTAAGTCCTTTTCATTTTCCTTGGGAATAATCACCTTCTTTATACCCGATCTCTTTGCGGCAAGAAGCTTCTCCTTTAGCCCTCCTATGGGGAGAACCTTGCCTCTTAAGGTTATCTCTCCCGTCATGGCGATGTCACAGCGAACGGGATGTCCGGAAAGGGCACTCGCTATGGCTGTTGCAATGGTTATACCGGCGCTTGGGCCGTCCTTGGGAATGGCTCCCTCTGGAACGTGAATATGGAGGTCAAACTTTTTGTGGAAGTTCTTGGGAATGCCGAGCATCTCCCTCCTTGAGCGTATGTATGTAAGGGCTGCCTTGGCGGATTCTTGCATAACCTCTCCGAGCTGTCCCGTTAGGATCAGCTCTCCTTTGCCTTCAACTACAGAAACCTCTGTTAAGAGAAGCTCTCCTCCGTTTTCCGTCCACGCAAGCCCTTGAACAACGCCTATCTCTGGCTTTTTCAGGGCGCCTTGGTGTTTGTACTTGGGAACGCCTAAAAACTCTTCCAGAAGGGAGTTGTCCACAACCACAGGGGGTTTGAGCTCTCCCGTTACGATGCCCTTTACCACCTTTCTGCATAGCTTTGCTATCTCTCTTTCCAGGTTCCTTACACCGGCCTCTTTCGTATACTCCCTTATGATCCTGTTGAGTATTTCGTCGGGCACCACAAGCTCTTCTTTCTTCAAACCGTGTGCCCTCATCTGCTTGGGAAGCAGGTAGTCCCTTGCTATGTGGAGCTTTTCAACCTCTGTGTATCCTGGGATCCTTATGACCTCCATCCTGTCCAGAAGGGGCTTGGGAATGGTGTGGAGCACATTCGCAGTGGCTATAAAGAATACTTCAGAAAGGTCAAAGTCCACGCTCAGGTAGTGGTCGCTAAAGTGGCTGTTCTGCTCCGGGTCCAGCACCTCAAGGAGTGCGGATGACGGATCTCCTCTAAAGTCGCTTCCCAGCTTGTCTATCTCATCAAGCATCATAACAGGGTTCTTTGTTCCGGCTCTCCTCATCATCTGGATTATGCGTCCGGGAAGGGCACCAACGTATGTGCGCCTGTGACCTCTTATTTCTGCCTCATCCCTCACTCCGCCCAGGGAAACCC
>JALVZS010000204.1 GCA_027022065.1 bacterium | reverse complement strand
GCGTAGGAGCAGTCTATAACCACTATGTCATCCAAAGCTTCTGGTTTGTGTCTCGCATATTTGGGGTCATCGTGTTCCCTTATCCACTCATCCCAAGGTTTGGTCATCTCACTCATTTCGTTTCCTCCTAAAAGTTTTTTATGGATAGATTATGCCTGATTTGCCGTCCCAGTCTTCAGGTGGCTTTCTGCCTGGCATGTCATTCCACTTGCCTATAACACCCTTCTTCTCAAGCTTCTGGATCTCATCCCAGGTCTTGCCAAGGAACTTTGTAAGCACATAGTAGGTGTCAAAGCCCACAGGCCTTCCTGCCCACTTTATCCTTCCTGGTGTTTCACTGAGCTTAGGTGCTATTCCTTCCTCGTAGAACTCTCCATAGATGGGATCTTTGACCTTCCACTTGAAGCCTCTTATCTCAAAGTGAGAATCGGAGTAGAAGTCCTTGGCACAGTGGACCTTCTCAGCTCCAAATCCATATTTCTGGGCAAGCTTGTCTATATCCGGCCATACATTGTTGGCAACCCACTCCTTGACAATCTTTAAAAGCTCCTCGGCGTTTTCAGGCTTGGTCCTTTCAAGGTTTGTGGCGAATCTCGGATCATCCGCAAGCTCGGGCCTGCCCATGGCCATGCAGAGGCCCCTGAACTGCTCATCTGTGGCGCATCCTATAGCAACGTACTCCTTGTCCCTTGAGATAAATATATCGCACGGGCATATAGCAACGTCTCTATTGCCGTACCTTTCTCTGGGCTTTTGGGTGAGGAATTGGTAGAGCCATGTCCAGTCCATGGCCCTCATGATGTTCTCAGCTTGGGAAAACTCTATGTACTGCCCCTTTCCTGTCCTTTCTCTGTAGTGGAGTGCTGCAAGTATTCCCACGGCGGCCATCAATGCGCCGTAGTAGTCGCAGAGCCATATACCCGACTTCATGGGAAGCCTTCCGGGGAATCCCGATATCCAGGCCTCTCCGGATTCAGACTGGGCTATGGCATCGTAAGAGGGCCTTTCAACATAGGGGCCCCACTGGCCAAACCCGTTGTTGGCTATGTAGATTATTCCAGGGTTTACCTCTTTCATCTGCCTGTATCCAATGCCCCATCTGTCAAGGGTTCCTGCCCTTAGGTTTTCAACAAAGACATCCGCCTTCTTGATGAGTTCTATGAAGATTTCCTTGCCTTCGGGGTAGTGGAGGTCCAGACCAACGCTAAACTTGTTTCTGGCCTCTTTCAGGTATCCAAGGGCCTGGTTCTTGAAGAACCTGCCCCAAGGGGTTAGGGACCTCATGGTATCTCCCATTCCTGGAAGCTCTAGCTTTATGATGGTTGCTCCAAACTCGGCAAGGTAAGAGGGTGTGGCAGGTCCCAGAATAAGGGTGCAGAACTCTACTACTATAATATCACTAAGCGCTTCAGGCTTTTCAAACACCTTTTCTAAGGAGAACTCCTGCTCAGCCCATTTTAGAAAATCTTCCTTTGCCATAAGCTATCCTCCTAGCTGGTTTTCGTTTATTCCTTTTTTAGTATTAAATCTTCATTTGTGTCAAGTTTGGGAAATATACGCCTTGCTTTTTAAATAACTCCCTTTTCTTTCAACTCGTTAATCTTACTAGGCCCAAAACCAAGCATTGTTTTATAGATAAAGTTGTTGTCAGCTCCTATAGGCCTGCACAGCCACTTTATCCTTCCAGGGGTTCTGGACATGGCGTGGAAGGAGGAGTCCTGCACCAGCACCTTTCCGTAGTACGGATCCTCTATTTCCACAAAGGTCTTTCTCAGCTTCCAGTGTTCCCTCTGCAGCACATCTTTGGGCTCTTCCAGCCTACCCGTTACCACAACGCCCTTTCTGTCTGGACGCCTGCTGTATTCGGTTACTATTTGCAGGATTTCCT
>JALVZS010000203.1 GCA_027022065.1 bacterium | reverse complement strand
AGGAGTACCAAAGGCTATTGGACATGGGGTGTAAAGTTCTTTTTAAGCCCTTTACTGAAGAAGAGCTTTTGGCCGAGATAGAATGAAGGCGATTCTCTGCCACGATAAGGCGGACTTTGACGCATTAGCCTCCCTTGTTGCGGCAAAGAAGTTGTATCCCGATGCGGTTATGGTTATGCCCTCGTCAATGGAGAAGAATGTAAGGGACTTTGTAAGAGAATCTGAGATGGAGATGGAGCTCACACCTCCTTCCAAGGTTAATCCAGAGGAGGTAGAACTTCTCGTTCTTGTGGACTTTAAGAGAAAGGACAGAAGTAGGCTCGCCGGCGAGATACTGAATAGGAAAAGGCCTGTCATTCACATATACGATCATCACCCCGCCCATGGAAAGGACATAGCGGGCGATGTGGAGGTTATTGAGGAGACTGGGGCTTGCACCACCATACTGGTTGATATTATCAGGAAAAAGAACGTCCCCATTACGCCTGAAGAGGCCACCCTTTTCCTTTTAGGCATACACGAGGATACAGGCTCCTTTACCTTTACCTCTACCACGCCCAAGGATATGGAGATTGCCAGGTTCCTTTTGGAAAAGGGGGCCAACCTCAATCTCGTTTCAGACTACCTGAAGAGGGAGCTTACTCCTGAGCAGATAGAACTTCTGAATGAAATGCTCAACAACCTGGAGAGGGTGAAGATAGCGGGGATAGAGATTGGGATAACCTCTGTGGTTAGGGATAAGTACGTGGGTGATCTCGCGGTGTTGGCCCACAAACTGAGGGATATTGAAGCGCTCACAGTGCTTTTCGTTCTTGCGCTTATGGACAACAAGGTAACCATCATAGCAAGAAGCAGGACAGATGCCCTTCATGTGGGCAACCTCTTAAGCGATTTTGGAGGAGGGGGACACGCCACCGCTGCAAGCGCCTCCGTGAAGGATATGACCATACCTCAGGTGAAGGAGAGGCTACTTGAGGCAATAAGAAAGGAGCTGGAAACCACGCGCACCGCATCAAGCATCATGACCACTCCCGCCATAACCGTTGATGCCGGTGCCACCATTAAAGAGGCTGAGGAGCTTATGGTCAGATACAACATAAATTCCCTGCCCGTGATAAAGGATGGAAAGGTGGTGGGAATCATAACGAGGCAGATTGTTGAAAGGGCCCTTTACCACCACCTTGAGCAGGGTAAGGTTGAGGACTACATGAACGCAGAGTTTGAGGTTGTTACTCCAGACACACCCATTAAAGAGATAGAGAAGATCATGCTTGCCAGGACCCAAAGGATGGTGCCCGTGGTGGACAGGGGAAAGGTTGTAGGTGTGGTTACTAGGGGGGAGCTCTTCAAGGCCCTGTATGAGGATGTGATACGCTCCTCCATCACCAGGAACGAGCATATGTTCAAGAAGAACCTTAAGGCACTTATGAAGGACAGAATACCCAGAAACATCTGGGAGATAATAGAGAAGGCAAAAGAGGTGGGGGAGTCTTTGGGATACAACGTTTACCTAGTTGGGGGCTTTGTGAGGGATCTTCTTCTAAGGGTGGAGAACTACGATCTGGACTTTGTGGTGGAGGGAGATGGCCCTGTCTTTGCCGTGATGCTTGCGGAGATTCTAGGTGGCAAGGTGAATGTGCACAAAAAGTTTGAAACCGCTGTGGTGATCCTGCCCGACGGCACGAGGTTTGATGTTGCCACTGCTAGATTTGAATACTACAGAGAGCCTGCGGCCCTTCCCGAGGTGGCAAAAGGCTCCATAAAGAGGGACCTTTACAGAAGGGATTTTACCATAAACGCCATGGCCATAAAGATAACGGGAGAAGACGCCTATACCTTAATAGATTACTACGGGGGATTAAGGGATCTAAAGGACAAGGTGATAAGAGTTATACACAATCTC
>JALVZS010000202.1 GCA_027022065.1 bacterium | reverse complement strand
GCGCCACACCGTAGTGGGAGCGGACCTTTTCTCCCACATCCTCATCCACCTACTACTATCCCCATAGATAAACCTAACAATCTCACTAAAGGCCTCTTTATCAGCCACGAACTCGCATCCACAAAAGAGATCTTTATCCCTATGCGCTCTAACCACCTTAGCCTTAAGCTGGTAGCTCTCCCCATAGCTATCCTCGGCCATTAAAATCACCTCATCTCCCCTTTTCAGATTGACATCCCCGGAAAGCCTTAACCCCACACCGCTCAGGGAGAGATCCTGCAAAAGAGCTTCCACAACACAGTCAGACTCAGGCAAAAAGACCCTCACAGGCTCTTCCACCCTTATCCTGTGGTGCCTTCTAACCTGCCTCCTCTCCCATAGGATACCCAAACAGGCGGTAATCACAAGCAGATTAAAAAGGTTCCAGAAGGAACATATGGCTATAACATCCAGCTCAAGGGGATAAAACTTCCACCTAAACAGCGCTGCTGGCAGTGCAAGAACTGTAATTACGAAAAGCACATTCAGAGGATTTGAGAGGGGGCTAAGATGATCTTCCGTTAAAGTTACCCCTTTGGGAGTTACCTTGAACTTCGGAGCCCTTGGGTTGAGTATGGCTGATATGATGGCGGGTATCAAAAATATGGACTGGGCCGTTTCATAAAGCTCAGAAAACATAGGCCATCTTACCTCTCTGAAGAGGTAGTCGGAAACAAGGAAGGTGCTTATGACATGTGGCAGGGCGTAAGCGATAACCTGTTTTAAAGAAGCGCTGTAAACCTTAAGCCCGAAAAAGAGGTAAAAAACTGGAGCCACCAGGAATATAAACCTGGCCAGACCAAAGAACCAGAACATACAAGAATTACCATAGCAACATCTCTGGTAAAACCTTAATCCCTTTATAAGGAAGGGATTCCTGAGCACGAAAATCTGCACCATACCTTGCGTCCATCGGCTCTTCTGGACAATGAAGTCTCCAAAGGTTTCAGGGGACAGACCACAAACCATGGGCTTTGCTATGTAAGCACTGTTGTAGCCCTTTGCGTGCAGGGAAATGCTGGTTTCTGCATCCTCCGTTATGGTTTTGCCCGAAATACCCCCAATCTCCTCAAGGTACTTTCTTCTAAGAAGGGCGGCAGAGCCACAGAAGAAACTGGAGTTCCAAAAATCCAACCCAAGATGTATGGCCCTGTAGAACATATCGTTCTCGCTTGGGGCGTGAAGGAAGACCTCCAGATTCCTCTCCACAGGATCGGGATTGATGAAAAAGTGTGGTGTTTGGACAAGAAATAACCTTTTGTCCTTCAAGAACCAGCCCACAGTATTCTTAAGAAAGTCCCTTGTGGGCACATGGTCGCAGTCCAATATCAGGATAAGCTCACCATCGGTCCTTTTAAGGGCAAAGTTTATGTTGCCCGCCTTGGCATGCTCGTTCTTCTCCCTGGCAATATATCCCACCCCAAGCTCTTGCGCCATTTTACTGAAACGCCTATACCTTTCCCAAGCGGCCTTAGACGTCCTCGGATCACTCCTTCTCTGAACGGTGGAGCCGTCATCAAGAATGTATATGCGTAGCTTATCCTTCGGATACTCCATCTGCTTCGCAGCCGTAACGGTTACCCTAACAACCTCTTCAGGCTCGGTGTAGGTGGGGATGAAAACATCAACGGTGGGCAGAAGGGACTCATCCTCAGGCAAAGGAACAGGCTCCCTCCTAAAAGGCCAAACATTGACAAACATACCCAAAAGATGGATCCCGATACTGTAAGTTTCTGCAAGATAAAGCAGAAACATCCCCACAAGATCAAAGGGACCCACGTAGTAAAGTGTGGAGGTGGTCCTCCAGAACCAGTACCTCAGCGATAGGAAAGCAGCAATTACAAGAATCAAAATCCTTCCAGGAGGCTCCCTAA
>JALVZS010000201.1 GCA_027022065.1 bacterium | reverse complement strand
GCTTCAGGTAAACGTCCTTTGCCCACTGGGACTGCTTGAACTCTTCCAGAACCTCTTCTGCAAGGCGCCTGGCTATCTCTTTTCCCGCCTCCGGCATGAGGAGGGCGAACTTGGCTGCTGTGTACCTTGCCGCATAGTCAAACCTTCTTGCGTGCTTCTCAATGAGCCTCGCGGTGCTCTTAAGTAGCTCATCGCCCTTGATGTGGCCGTAGAGCTCGTTGAAGCGCTTAAGCCCCGTTATGGCGAACAGTACGATGGAGAAAGAGTGATCTGTGTCCTGGGATCTTACCACTTCTTGGAAGAGAAGCTCGTGGAATCTCTTGTAGTTGTAGACCCCTGTGAGTGTGTCGTGGTTGTTCAGCTCGCTTAGCTTGTCCTCCAGTTCATAGTATCTAAGCGCAACGGATATGAGATATCCCACGGTTTCCAACAGATTCAGGTCTTCATCGGTTACATCCCTTTCTTCAGATATGTTGAGAAACAGCATTCCTTTAACATTCTCACCCTTAAACAGGGGAACCAGAACCAGCTTTTTGTAAGAATGCTCAAGCTTAACAGGGTATAGGTGGTGCTTTTCGTCAATTACAACCGTCTTTTTCTCCTTTTTGAGCTCTTCCAGCAGAGGGTGCGTGGTCTGCGAGTGTAGCTCTTTTATAAAGGTGTAAGAAAGCCCTCTGGATATCTTCACCCTCAGCTCCTCCTCTTCCTGAAGCACAACACCGCATGAGCGCGGCTTAAACCGCTCCTTAAGCGTCTGCACTATCCCGGAAAGCACCTCTTCAGCATAAACCCCATCCACTATGTCTTTCAGGGCTTCCTTAACCAGCCCCAGTCCCATACCCTCCCCTCCTTAGGTTTATTTAACCACGATGTTTACCAGCTTGTTAGGCACCACTATGGTTTTTACAATGCTCTTGCCCTCAATCCACTTCTTCACCCTTTCGTTTTCAAGGGCTATTCTCTCAAGTTCCTCTTTGGAGAGCCCGGCAGGCACATCAATCTTTGCCCTAACCTTACCATTTACCTGAACTATCAGGGTTATGTTCTCTTCCTTCGTCCAGGCCTCATTGTAGCTGGGCCACTTCTGCTGAAGGGTAAATCCTTCGTTTCCCAGTATGCTCCAAAGCTCATCGGCAAAGTGGGGCACAAACGGAGAAATGGCAATAATCACCCTCTCAAAGCAGTCCCTTAGAGCTTTTGCTTCGTTTTCCTCCTCCCACTTTATTCCCGCCTCAAGCTCGTAAAGCTCGTTTGTGTACTCCATGAAGGCGGCAATGGCCGTGTTGAACCTGAACTTCTCTATGTCGGATGTTACCTTCTTTATGAGCTTGTGGGTGGCCTTTACCGCCTTCTTTACCGCATCTGAGAGCTTTTCAAAGTTAAAGTCCCCCTTCTTTTCTCTGATCTGTTCAATGTGGTCTGTGAGGATGCGCCAAAGCCTGTTGAGGAACCTGTAGCAGCCCTCTATGCCCTGATCGCTCCACTCAAGGTCCTTTTCGGGCGGGGCGGCAAATAGCAGAAAGAGCCTTACAGTGTCGGCCCCGTACTTTTCTATCATGTCGTCGGGATCCACCACATTCCCAAAGGACTTGGACATCTTCCTTCCGTCCTTAAGAACCATTCCCTGGGTTAAAAGGGCGCTGAAGGGCTCATCCACATCCGTATAGCCCAGATCCCTTAGCACCTTGGTGTAGAACCTCGCATACAGAAGATGTAGAACTGCGTGCTCCACTCCGCCTATGTACTGATCCACAGGCATCCAGTAGTCCACCGCCTTTCTGTCAAAGGGACCTTTATCGTACTTTGCGGAGCAGAACCTGAAGAAGTACCAAGAAGATTCAACGAAGGTGTCCATGGTATCGGTTTCCCTTCTTGCAGGACCTTTGCACTTGGGACATGTTGTTTTTACAAACTCTTCCACCTTCTCAAGAGGATTTCCCACGCCCGTTATTTCCACATCCTTTGGAAGCTTGACGGGAAGCTCCTCCTCGGGCACAGGGACGATACCGCACTTTTCGCAGTACACGACGGGAATAGGCGCTCCCCAGTAGCGCTGTCTGGATATGAGCCAATCCCTCAGCCTGTATGAAACGGCCCTCTTCCCGAATCCCTCCTTTTCCATATACTCAACTATGGCCTTCTTTGCCTCCTCGTTATGCATACCTGTAAACGGCCCTGAGTTTACCAGGTACCCTTCTTCTTCGTAGGCTTCCGTCATGGTTTCGGGATCCAGCTCTTTGTCCTTAGGCTGTATCACCACCTTTATGGGCAGGTTGTACTTTTTGGCGAACTCAAAGTCCCTCTGATCATGGGCGGGAACCGCCATCACCGCACCCGTTCCATACTCGTAGAGCACGAAGTTCGCAACAAAGATGGGAACCTTGTCCCCCGTAAAGGGATTGATGCAGTAGGCTCCCGTGAACACACCCTCTTTTTCAAACTCTTCTAAAAGCCTGGCCGATTTTGGCTGCTTTCTGAGCCTCTCAACTTCTGCTTTAACCTTTTCATAATCCGGATGCTCCTTGATAAGCTCATCCACCAGCGGATGCTCGGGTGCAAGGCTCATGAAGGTTATGCCGTAAACGGTATCGGGCCTTGTGGTGAACACCCTTATGGTTTCGTTTCTTCCCACAATTTTAAACTCTATTTCAGCACCTTCAGATTTTCCTATCCAGTTTTCCTGCATCATCAGAACCTTATCGGGCCACTTGCCCTTAAGCTTTTTCAGCCCTTCAAGAAGCTCATCGGCGTATGCCGTTATCTTGAAGAACCATTGCTCAAGCTCCTTGGTTACCACCTCGCTCTCGCACCTCCAGCACCTGCCGCCCACTACCTGCTCGTTTGCAAGCACCGTGTGGCACTTCTCGCACCAGTTCACCGGAGCCTTCTTCTTGTACGCCAGCCCCCTTTCCAGCATCTGTATAAAGATCTTCTGCTCCCACCTGTAGTACTCCTCGTCGCAGGTGGCGATTTCCCTGTCCCAGTCGTATGAGAAACCGAGCCTTTTGAGCTGCTTCTTCATGTATGCTATGTTGTCGTATGTCCACTTGGCGGGATGAACACCGTGCTTTATGGCGGCGTTTTCCGCGGGAAGTCCGAAGGCATCCCAGCCCATGGGATGAAGCACATTGTACCCTTTCATCCTCATGAACCTGGCCACCACATCACCGATGGAGTAGTTCCTCACGTGTCCCATGTGTATCCTTCCGGAGGGGTATGGGAACATTTCAAGGCAGTAGTACTTTGGCTTTTCTTCGTCCTCCTTAACCCTGAAAAGTCCTGCTTCTTCTCACCTCTTCTGCCACTTTTCCTCTATCTCCTGCGGATTGTACCTCTTCATGAAGTTACCTCCTGTAAGCTTTGATTTTTCAAGCCCTTTATACAGTAAGTCCTGAAAAGTTTAAAGAGACCGAGCAGAGATATGGTTAAATTGATTGACTAAGATTTTCTGAAAATAATCTTGCAATATTCGGTGTATGGTTTAAATTAAAAGCCTAGGAAAATTATACCAGGAGGTAGACGGATGGCAAAGCTCAACGCCAAAGCAAAGGCCGTGATGGATAGGGCGGAGAAAAGGGCTAGGGATAGAAAGGAGAGCCTTATAGATACTGATCACTTTGTGTGGGCTCTCTTTTCCGTTAAAGAGGGCAATCCCTTCTACAGGTGGCTTGAGAAGAAGGGAGTAGATCCCTCCTCTGCCAGGGCGGAGGTGGAAAAGGCCTTGGAAAACCTCTATTCCCAGCTTTCTTCTGTGGAGGATTCCTACAGAAGTGCTGTTATGAAGACAAGGGATGAGCTTCGCTCCAAGTACGGCATGGACTTTGCAGACGATGTGATGAAGGCGCTTCTTCTTCAGATTGATGACTCCATTTACAGAGGGCTTAAGGGAGAGGGAGTGAAGGACAGGGTGCCCATAAAGGTGAAGAGGTGGGCCCCTGTCAGGGAGAGAACCAGAAGCCTCATCCAGGAGTTTTTCGGAGAGGATATATTCTCTGAGTTCTTCGGCAGCTTCTTCAGCGACTTTGAGCGTCCCAGTGTGCGCTGGAGCCTGAGGGAGGAGGTTGTTGAGGTACCCAAGGCCTTTGTGGACTACGTGAGGGAGGCTGCTGCAAGGCACAGGGTTTCAGAAGAGGTGGCTGATGAGGTGGTGGTTTACCTCACGGATCTTGGGGAAAAGATTTCCAACTCTCTGCAGCAGCTTGCAAGCTCAGGTGTGGATCCCCGCCGTGTGGTGAGAAGCATCCTGAGGCTTCTTTTCAACGAGCGTTTTGACAAGGTGGGATACTCATACTTCATGGAGAAGGTGGTGGAGAAGGCCTCAGAGGGCAAAGACGAGGTTGGCGTAGCCGATCTGGTTGACGCCCTTCTGGCCTATCCTAACACCGTTGGTGGAAACATCCTGAATCAAATAACAAAAGCTGTGTCTAAGGAGGGTAAAGCCATGGGTATAAGGGAAGAGGTGGCAGACGAGGAGAAGGGAGCACTGGAGAAGTACACGGTTGATCTCACGAAGCTTGCGGAAGAGGGTAAGCTGGATCCCGTAATAGGTAGGGAGAAGGAGATAAGGCAGGTTATAGAGGTGCTCTCCAGAAGGCAGAAGAACAATCCCGTTCTCATAGGAGAGGCGGGAGTTGGTAAGACCGCCATAGTTGAAGGACTTGCCCAGGAGATAGTTAAGGGTAATGTTCCGGATGCCCTCAAGAACAAGAGGATCCTCTCTCTTGATATGGGGGCCTTGCTTGCCGGAACCAAGTACAGGGGAGAGTTTGAGGAAAGGCTCAAGGCTATCGTTGATGAAGTGAAGTCCAGAAACGATGTGATCCTGTTTATAGACGAGATCCACACCGTAGTAGGAGCTGGTAGTGCCGAAGGTGCCATGGATGCCGCAAACATCCTCAAGCCTGCCTTGGCCAGAGGAGACTTCCAGGTCATCGGCGCCACCACCTTGGACGAGTACAGGAAGTATATTGAGAAGGATCCCGCCCTTGAGAGGAGGTTCCAGCCCATATTCGTGGAGGAGCCAACTCCTGAGGCAACCATGGAGATACTAAGGGGCCTCAGACCCAAGTATGAAAAGCACCATGGTGTCCGCATATCGGATGAAGCCATTGAAGCTGCTGTTAAGCTTACGGGAAGGTACATACAAGACAGGCGCAATCCCGATAAGGCCATAGACGCCCTTGATCAGGCTGCCGCCAAGAAGAAGCTTGAGGCAATATACCAGCAGAAATCCCTTGACGAGCTGAAAGAGAAGCTTGAGGAGCTTAAAAAGGCCATATCTGAGGAGAAGGACGAGGCAAAGAGAAAAGAGCTTGAGAGGAAGAAGGAAGAGCTTGAGAAGGCCGTGGCTGCTGCGGAAAGAAGTGCTGACATAGATGCCAAGATAGATAGCCTGACTAAGAAGGTGACGGAGCTTGATGAGGAGATAAAGAAGGCTGAGGAGGCGGAGGATATAGATAAGGAGACTGAACTTAAGATAGAGAAGGCCAAGCTGGAAAAGGAGCTTAAGCTTCTTAAGAAAAAGAAAGAAGAGGGTGTTGCCTCTGACATCGTGGTGGATGGAGAGGATGTGGCTAAAGTTGTTTCCGAGTGGAGCGGCGTTCCCGCATCCAAGATGATGGAGGAGGAGAAGCAGAAGCTCCTCAAGATGGAGGAGTACCTCCATAGGAGGGTTATCGGTCAGGATGAGGCCATAAAGGCCGTTTGCGAGGCCATAAGGAGGGCAAGAGCCGGCATATCTGATCCCAGAAGGCCCCTTGGTTCTTTCCTCTTCTTGGGTCCCACAGGCGTTGGAAAGACCGAACTTGCAAAGGCCCTTGCGGAATTCCTCTTCGGTAGCGAGGATGCCCTCATAAGGCTGGACATGAGCGAGTTCAAGGAGGAGCACTCGGTTGCAAAGCTCATAGGCGCCCCTCCTGGATACGTGGGGTATGAAGAAGGAGGAAAGCTCACGGAGGCTGTAAGGCGCCGTCCATACTCCGTGATACTGCTTGACGAAATAGAGAAGGCCCATCCCAGGGTGTTTGACCTCTTCCTGCAGGTGCTGGACGATGGAAGGCTCACCGACTCCAAGGGCAGGACCGTATCCTTCAGAAACACCGTAATCATCATGACGTCCAACCTTGGCTCCGAGTATCTCAGGGACATGATGAGCAATCCAGAGATAATGAGGGATGAGAAGAAGTTCAAAGAGGCCTTTGAGGTTGCAAAAAGAAGAATACTGGATACGGTTAAAGGCTTCTTCAGGCCTGAGTTTCTCAACAGGATTGACGAGATAGTGGTGTTCCATCCTCTCACCAAGGAGCAGATACTCCAGATAGTTGAGCTTCAGATTTCCCAGCTGAGGAGGCGTCTGAAGGATCAGGGCATGGACATAGAGCTTACGGATGCTGCCAAAGAGCTTCTTGCCGAAGAAGGTTACGATCCCCTCATGGGTGCAAGGCCCTTAAGAAGGGCCATACAGAAGAACATAGAAAACAGGATTTCCGAGCTTATACTCACCGGAGAGCTGAAGGAAGGGCACAAGGTGATCGTGGACGCAAAAGACGGCGAGTTCGTGTTTAAAGTGGAAAGGGCTGAAGCGGCTCATTAG
>JALVZS010000200.1 GCA_027022065.1 bacterium | reverse complement strand
TCCTCTTTGCCATGGTCCCCTCCTTGTTATGTGGTTTGTGAATTTTATACCTGGTCTAAAAATAGGGGACCACTTCAAGAATAGGGAAAAGAGAGAGTTTTATTTTTCCTGCTTTCTTCCTTGTGCGGATTAGTTGGAAGGACACTTTAAAGGAGTTTGAAGCAGCCATCAAAATGGCTCCCCAGTTGAATTTATAAGGTCCTGCCTTGATAAATTTTTTTGTTTTTCCTACCGTGTATCTGCCGAAGGGAGTGATCTTGTAACTTATCGGAGTTTGATGTGCAGAGGGTTGTTGCTTTTTACTGTAGTTTTAGGAGGCTCAGTAATTCCAAAGCACTTCTTGAGTCTTTTCTTGAGGGGGCTTTGGGGGTTGATGTGTATGTATTTAATCTTGCCAATCTTTCTGTTTATGCCTGTAGAGGGTGCGAGCGGTGCTTTTCACTGGGAAAGTGTGTTATTGATGACGATATGAAAAGGCTTTATCCCTTGCTGGAGGATGTAGACTTCATCGTTGCCTCTTTTCCCATTTACTTTTACGGTCCACCCTCTCCCGCTAAGGCGGTTATAGACAGGTGCCAGCCTTTTTGGTTTAGAAGCTTTGTTAAAGGCGAAGTGCTGAAGAAGAAAAGGGGATGTCTTATAAGCGTTGGGGCAGGTAGCAATGATAATATGTTCGTGGCAAGCTACTATATAGTTAAGGTTTGGTTCAACAGCCTTAACGCTTCATTGGATATGCACCTTAAGTTTGGTGGCTTAGATGGGGAGGGGGAGGCCCTTAGGAGAACGGGCATTTTAGAGAAGGTGAGGGATGCGGGAAAGAGGTTCTTTGCTTACAAGGCTTAAGGAGATCATCTCTTCTTTTGGCAATGTCAGAGTAGGAGTTATTGGGGATTTTGTTGTGGATATTTACATTTACTCTCTTGCAACCAGGGTTTCCAGGGAGGCTCCCGTCCTTATTCTTAGGTATGAAGGGGAGAAGATGGCATTGGGTGGGGGAGCTAATGCCCTTAATAATGTGAGAAGCCTTGGTGCCTATGCGGTCCCTTTGGGCTTTGTGGGGGATGATTATGAGGGGAAAAGGCTCGTTACAAAAATGTGTGAGCTTGGAATGCCTACGGATGGTGTTGTTTTTGTTCCTGGAAGGAGGACCGTTACGAAGACCAGGATCCTTGCAGGGAGCCACCACACGGTGAAGCAGCAGGTTTTGAGGATAGATAAAGAACCAGAGGGAGAGGTTCCTGAAAAGTACAGAAGGTTACTTTTGGAGGGGGTTGAGAAGGTTTTGCCGGAGCTTGATGCTGTAGTTATATCTGACTACGGATACGGCACTATTGATGATGTCCTTTTGGAGCTTCTTTCTCAGTGGGATGGCATTGTTACGGTGGACTCAAGGTATCAGGTTTTGAGGTTTAAGGGGATGACCGCCTGCACTCCCAACGAGCCTGAAACGGCTCAGGCCCTTGGTCTTGATAGCATAACTGACGAAAACATAGTTGAGGCTGGGAAGCGCCTTCTTGAGCTTACGGGGAATGAGGCGGTGCTTGTAACGAGAGGAAGAAAGGGCATGGCTCTGTTTGAGAGGGGTAAGGAGCCAAGGTTCATAGATATATACGGGACCGATGAGGTTGCGGATGTTACTGGAGCAGGAGACACGGTGATAGCCACTTTTACCTGTGCCCTTGCGGCAGGGGCAAGCTTTTATGAGGCTGCTAAGCTTGCCAACTACGCGGGAGGCATTGTGGTTATGAAGATGGGCACTGCTACTGTTTCTCAAAGAGAACTTTTGGAGGCTGTTGAGGATGACCTCTCGTGAGAAGATAAAGGGCCTTGAAGAGATAAAGTGCATTGTGGATAAGGCAAAGAGGGAAGGGAAAAAGGTGGTTCTTGCCAATGGGTGCTTTGATATACTGCATGTGGGGCATGTGAGATATCTTGAAGAC
>JALVZS010000199.1 GCA_027022065.1 bacterium | reverse complement strand
GTCTAGCCCTCTCCAAAAGCTTCTCCTCGCTATCCCTCTCCCCACCCGCTATGATCACCGGAACACCACAGGCAGAATCAATAACCTTCTTTATGGCATCATACTCGCTCATGTCCTTGACCATGCTCCTGTAAGGCTCTGGCATGTCCACAGCCCTTGTTATGTCAAGCTTCGGAATGTTCAGCTTTATCACATCGGCGCCTACTTCTGCTGCGACTCTGGCGGCGTAATCTATGGCGTATAGGCCGTCCTTTCCTCCCCTCATCTCCACATACTTACCTCTGGGATACGCCCACACAAAAACAGGCATTCCCAGTCTTTCCGCCTCCTTTCTCACCTCTGCAAACTGTTTCAGATCCTCGTCCTGCCTGGGAGACCCCACATAGAGCGTGTACCCCACGGCATCGGCTCCCAGCCTCACCGCATCCTCAACCCTTGCCACAAGAGGAGACAAAGCCTCATCGTCTGGAGGTATGTTGGTCTTGCCGTTTATCTTCAAAACCAGCGGTAGTTTTCCTGCAACGTCGTACAAGAACCTCTGAGCAAGACCTATGTGCATCACTATGCCGGAGTATCCACCTTCAAGGGCTATTTTCACCTGATAGCTGGGATCCGCAGACTCAGGGTTGTCAAAGAAATCAATGGGGCCATGTTCAAAGCCCTGATCTATGGGAAGAAGCAGTGTCTTCCCGTTGTATCCCCTTTCCTCAAACAATCTATAAAGCCTTGCCCTTTTGCCCATAACCATAACCAACCTCCCTATTCGTTTTTTTGCCTCCTTTATATATAGCCCAAATGTTGACACCAAAAAAGCTAAGGTTATACATTCTAAGGACTCCAAAAAAGGAGGTTTCCCATGAGCGAGGAGTACAAGTTCAACACCATAGAAGAGGCAATAGAAGATATAAGACAGGGGAAGATGGTTATAATGGTGGACGATGAGGACAGGGAAAACGAGGGTGATCTTGTTATAGCAGCGGAAAAGGTCACCCCAGAGGCCATAAATTTTATGGCGAAGTACGGGAGGGGCCTAATATGCCTCGCCCTTACCCCAGAAAGGTGTGACGAACTCCAGCTTCCCCTTATGGCACCAGAGGGGAATGCTCTTCACGGAACCGCATTCACAGTCTCCATTGACGCAAGGGAGGGTATAACCACGGGCATCTCAGCAGCAGACAGGGCCCACACCATAAAGGTCGCAATAGACCCCAAGACCAAACCCTCGGATCTGGTCCGCCCAGGCCATGTGTTTCCTCTAAGGGCCAGAAAGGGGGGAGTGCTTAAAAGGGCTGGCCACACCGAAGGTTCAGTGGATCTTGCAAGGCTTGCGGGACTGTATCCTGCCGCCGTGATATGCGAGATAATGAACGAAGATGGCACCATGGCAAGGGTTCCCCAGCTTATGGAGTTCGCCAAGCGCTTCAATCTGAAGATAATAACCATTGCAGATCTAATAAAGTACAGGCTTCGCACAGAGTTTCTGGTAAAGAGGATAGCAGAAAGCGTTCTCCCTACACCTTACGGCGAGTTCAAGCTCATAGCCTACCACAGCGAGGTTGACGAGCAAACCCATGTGGCTTTAGTCATGGGAAAGATAAAGAAAGACGAACCTGTACTCGTTAGGATGCACTCCCAGTGCCTTACCGGAGATGTCTTCCACTCCTTAAGGTGCGACTGTGGTGCACAGCTTCACCGCTCCATGCAGATGATAGCGGAGGAGGGCAAGGGCGTTCTGGTTTACCTGTCCCAGGAGGGAAGAGGAATAGGGCTTGCAAACAAGATAAAGGCCTACCACCTTCAGGATTTGGGGTGTGATACCGTAGAGGCCAACCTCAGGCTGGGCTTCCCCCCTGACCTCAGGGATTACGGAACGGGCGCACAAATTCTGGTGGACCTTGGAGTTAGAAAGATAAGGCTTCTAACCAACAATCCCAGAAAAATAGTAGGTC
>JALVZS010000198.1 GCA_027022065.1 bacterium | reverse complement strand
ATCTTTAGTCTTGTAGGATGTGCCAGAGCCTTAAGATACTCCGCCATTTCCCTAAAGCATCTTTCTAGCTCCTTCATTCCATCCTCCAGAAGGCGCTTTTGGTGAGATTTTAACGGTGTTTTCCTGCATTTTCAATCTCATTTATTATGGCTTTTGCCGTTTCCTTAGGAGAAGGTGATGTGTATATGGGCCGTCCTACCACTATGAAGTCTGCTCCCATTTTTATGGCCTCAGAGGGGGTTGCCGTTCTCTTCTGATCCTGCTTATGGAAGCTTTCAGGCCTTATACCTGGAACCACAGCCACACAGCTTGGTGCTATCCTCCTGACCTCCTCCACCTCCTCCACCGAACAAACGAATCCATCTATGCCTGCTTCCTTGCCTAGTTGAACCAATCTTTTGACCTGTTCCCTGCATGTGGCGCTTATCCCCAATTCCCTTAGGTCTTTCTCCCTCATGGATGTGAGAACGGTAACTCCAAGGAGAATGGGAAGCTTTCCTCTTTTAGCACCTGCTGCCGCTTTCAGCATTTCGGTTCCTCCAAGGGTGTGGAGGGTTAGCATGTAAACGCCCATTTCCGATGCCTGCCTAACCGCCTCTTTCACCGTGTTGGGGATGTCGTGAAGCTTTAAGTCCAGAAAGACGTCCTTTTTCCTTTTTATGATTTCCTGCACGATGGACGGCCCGTATTTTATGAATAGTATGGGGCCAACCTTGTATATGTCGGCGTATTCCTCCGTTTCTTCCACGAGTTTTACTGCTTCCTCAATGGTGGGAACATCAAGAGCTACTATCAGAGGGCTTTTTTCCATGCTTTTCCTCCATCCACCTGTCCATGATCTTCACCGCTTCAACGGCATTCTCGGCGTAGGCGTCTGCTCCTATGCTCTTTGCAAACTCCTCTGTAACCACCGCTCCTCCCACCATGGTGAAGACCTTTATGCCATGCTTTTTAAGCTCGTCAATTACGTTCTTCATCTCCATCATGGTGGTGGTCATGAGGGCAGAAAGCCCCACGGCATCGGGTTTTACCCTTTTCGCCTCCTCCACTATGCGCTCTTTGGGCACATTCTTTCCCAGATCTATTACCTTGTAGCCGTTGTTTTCCAGAAGCATTCCCACGATGTTCTTGCCTATATCGTGTATGTCTCCCTCAACGGTGGCGAGAATGATTGTGCCCTTTGTCTTTTGGGGCTTTCCTTTGGTTGCCTCTTTTATGACGTTGAAGGAGGCCTTAACCGCCTTGGCCGCCGCCATAAGCTGGGGAAGAAAGAAGATTCCCTTTTCGTATCTGTCGCCCACCTCCTGCATGGCCGGAACGAGGATCTCGTTTATTATGGTTAAGGACGGAAGCTTTTTGAGAAGCCTTTCCGTTAAATCTCTTGCCTTCTCCTCATCGCCCTCTATTATGCTGTTTTTCAGCTCCTCCTCTTCGGAGAGGGCCTCCTTCTTTCTCTGCTGTATCTGGCCTGTGCTTTTGAATCTCTCTATGTACCTTTGCGCCTTAAAGTCCCTTCCCGCTAGAACTGATGCGGCAAACAGGGCATTCATAACCTCTTCGTTTTCCGGATTTATTATGGCCGCATCAAGCCCGCTGCATATGGCGGCTGAGAAAAAGGCTGCGTTTATCAAGGGACGGGATGGAAGTCCAAAGGATACGTTGCTCACGCCCAGAATAGTCGTAAAGCCCTTTTGGGATGCGAGCCTCAGCGCCTCAAGGGTGTTTAAGGCCGCCCTTTCGTCTGCGGACACCGCCATGGTTATGCAGTCAAGAATAATGTCCTCTGGATTGTAGCCTGCTTCCTCTGCCAGCTTTCTCGCCCTTTCTCCCAGCTTTACCCTCTCTTCAGGCTCTTTAGGTATACCTTTTTCGTCCATGGGAAGCACCAGCAGGGCGGCACCGTATCTTTTTGCAAGCGGAAGTATTTTCTCAATCTTTTTCTTTTCTAAAGACGTGGAGTTTATAACAGGTTTTCCGTCCGCCACCTTGAGCGCTTCCTCAATGGCTTCTGGATTGGAGGAGTCTATCATAACGGGCAGTCCCGTTGCCGTTTGAACGGCGGCGCATATAAAGGGAAGCAGCTCCTTTTCGTCTATTCCGCCCATGCCAACATTTACATCCAGTATGTCCGCTCCCTTTTCCGCCTGAGACCTTGCGGCCCTTATGGCCCACGTGGCCCTTTTCAGCTTGAGCTCCTCCTGAAACTCTTTTTTTCCTGTGGGATTTATTCTCTCTCCCACAACCACGGGGTAGTGCCCTTTCCCTATGAATACCACCTTGTTTCTTCCTGCCACCTTCACCCCTTTTGGCGAGCTTCTCGCTATGGGGGAAAGCTCATCAACGGCTTCTTTGAGCAGTCTTATGTGCTCAGGCGTTGTTCCGCAGCATCCCCCCAGTGCCCAGGCCCCGGCCTCAACGAATTCTTTAGCGTATCTGGAAAACTCCTCAGGCCCTAAAGGAAATACGGTTTTTCCTTCCACCATCTTGGGTATGCCTGCATTGGGCATGAAGAGAAGCGGGACCGATGAGACAGAGGCCATCCTCCTTGCCACATCCAGCATCTTGTCCGGTCCTGTGGAGCAGTTGGAGCCTATGGCTAAAACATCCATGGCTTCCATGGCTACCGCTGCGGCCTCTGGAGTTACTCCTAAAAGGGTTCTGCCGTCCTCCTGAAAGGTGAGAAGCGCTACAACGGGCATTCCCTCATCCTTTGCCGCCATTACGGCAGCCTTTGCCTCCCTTATATCGGACATGGTCTCAACGAATATGAGGTCCGCTCCCCCTGCCTTTAGCCCCGCTATCTGCTCCCTGAATGCCTCGTAGGCCTTGTCAAAGGAAAGATCTCCAACGGGCTTAAGCAGCCTTCCCAGAGGCCCAACGGATCCGGCAACCAGTGCTCTACCGTCTGCCGCCTTTTTGGCGATTTCCGCTGCCTTTCTGGCAAGCTCAAAGGCTTTATCCTCCAAGCCGTAGTTGGCAAGCTTTATACGGGATGCTCCAAAGCTGTTGGTCTCTATTATATCCGCTCCTGCTTCCACATAGGCCCTGTGTATCTCGTATATGACCTCTGGATAGGTTTCGTTTAGCTCCTCAGGCGCTCCCTCAAGCTTGATCTCTCTTGCCTGTATCATGGTGCCCATGCCACCGTCTATGACTATTATGCGCTTACCCCAGCCCTCCAGCATGAGGCCTCCTTATATGGCGTTTTGGGAGATGAACTCTTTAACCCTCTCAACATCCGAGGGCAATACCCAAACCCTCTTGGGCTTGTTGAAGAGCGCCTTTATGCTGTCTGGCGTGTCGGGCTTTCTGCCTATTGCGGTTTCAACGGCATCGGGAAACTTGGCGGGATGGGCGGTTGCTAGACACACCGTTGGATACTCCTCGCTGTAAAGCTCCAAGGCAACCTTCACTCCCACAGCGGTGTGAGGATCAAGGATGTAGCCCGTTTCCCGGTAAAACTCCTTAATGGTGTTCAGGGTCTCTTCCTGCGTTGCGCTTCCGGATATAAAATCCTTTGAGACCCTTTCCAGCTCCTCTTTGCTGAAGGACAGCTTTCCTGTTTTTGCAAACTCCTCCATGGCTTTTCTTACTCTTACGGGATCCTCTCCGTACAGGTAGTAGAGATACCTTTCAAAGTTGCTTGCCACCTGTATGTCCATGGAGGGACTTATGGTAGGAATCACTTTTCCAAGAGAGTAGTCGCCCTTGCTCACGAATCTATGCAGTATGTCGTTCTCGTTGGTGGCGAGAATGAGTCTGTCTATAAGCCTGGTCATCCTCTTTGCTATGTATCCGGCGAATATGTTGCCGAAGTTCCCCGTGGGAACACACACCCTTATAGGCCCTTCAAACTTCAACGCCGCCCACACATAGTAAACCACCTGCGCAAGCACCCTCGCCCAGTTTATGGAGTTTACCGCTCCCAGTCTGTATCTCTCCTTGAACTCCAAGTCGTTAAAGATCTTTTTCACAATGCCCTGGCAGTCATCAAAGGTGCCTTCAATGGCGAGGTTAAACACATTTTTGTCCTCCACTGTGGTCATCTGAAGCTCCTGTATAGGAGAAACCCTCTTGTGGGGATGGAGTATGAATATGCTCATGTTTTTTTTGCCCTTTATCCCGTGGATGGCAGCACTTCCCGTATCTCCAGATGTGGCGCCCAGTATATTCATGCTAGTTCCCTTCTTTTCAAGTAAATACTCAAAGAGATTTCCCAGAAATTGAAGAGCCACATCTTTAAAGGCCAGTGTAGGACCGTAGAAAAGCTCTAGTATATACACCTTCCCCGCCTTTACCAGCGGCACCACCTCTGGATGGGAAAAGGTGCTATATGATTTTTCAATGATCTTTTTAAGATCTTCTTCCGTAATATCCGTTGCAAAAAGCTTCATAACCTCAAAGGCAAGCTCCTGATAGGGAAGGTGCCTCCACTTCTCAAGGGTATCCCTTTTTAGCTGGGGGATCCCCTCTGGTAGGAGCAGCCCCCCATCAGTTGCAAGCCCCATCATCACCGCATCGGAAAAGCCTATCCCAGATACACCACCCCTTGTGCTGATGTAGTTCATGACACACCTCCCGGTGGATAACTCCTACAATAGGTAAAATGATGGGGCAAGGGCGGGATTACGGAAGATCCCTGCGCCAGAACACCCTTGCGAGCTTTTCGTTCTCGTTGTAGTTCACATCAAGCTCTCCCTTAAAGGCGCTGTAAACCGCTTCACCTATGTGTCTTGCAAATCTTTCGGTTGTGGTAGCAATTTCTACCCCGTCTTCCGTCTCTTTTATCCAGAGTATCCTGTGCAGGGGCCTTTGGGCGGTAATCTCTTCCACTGTGTTGTTTATCCTGTTCATTATCTCTTCGCGCTTTTCCTTGAAGAAGCTGCCGCTGAGATACACAAATCCTCCAGGATACTTGTCCCTCTTCCTCCTGCATGCAGGGCAGAGCGCCTTGTTAACATCAGGGCCGAAGTTCTCCCCTTCCTGGGGCCACTGCCACCTTCCGTCCCTGTATACGGCCCCGCAATCCTCGCAAACGGTAGGCTCAGGATACTTTTTCTTCTCATAATAGGGATTCTCGCTTTCCCAGGTGTATTCCTTTCTTGCAGCAGGCACGTGCTTTGCCATAGCCTCCTCCTTTCCTGTTTCTTCTACACTAAAAAATTTAAACCCTGAGATTAAAAACGCCAGATTACTGAATTAGGTGTTGACGTATAAGTAATTATTAAAGTAGATTTGAATAACCTTTGTTCTGAGGAGGTGCTGGGATGAACCTTAGGAAGTTGGGATTTTTCTTTGCTTTTGTCCTTCTTCCGAGTGTTGCCTTTGCCCATCCTGGGCATAACAATGGTTTTTTAGGAGGGCTTATCCATCCCTTTACAGGTGTTGATCACCTTCTCGCCATGGTGGCAGTTGGGATGCTCGCTGCAGGTGTGAAGGAGGATAGAGGCATCTGGTTTTTGCCTTCCTCTTTTGTGTCTGCCTTGATTGTGGGTGGTATATTGGGACTTGCCCATGTGAGCTTTGGGCTTACAGAAACTCTGATAGCACTTTCTGTGGCTGTCCTGGGGGCGCTTGTTGCTCTTAGGGTGAGTCTTCCATTGCTTGCCGGGATGATAACGGTTGCCGTATTTGGCTTTTTCCACGGTCTTGCCCATGGACTGGAGGCAGGAGCACATCCTGTGGCTTTTCTTGTGGGGATGGTGATCTCCACTGCGTTTTTGCACTTTTCCGGAGTTGCCCTTGTAAAGATGGCTAAGGGCAAAAAGGGAGATGTTTTTGTGAGGATGGTGGGTTCTGCCATGGCTCTGGTAGGGGTCTTCCTGCTTGTATAAATTGTAATTGTAAAACATGCAGTATTTTCGCGACTGGCTTGGTGTCAGGGTTTCTGTTATTGACTTTATTGATGCATTGCGCTGGGTAGTTGAGCTTAGCAGGCCTGATTGTCGCCTTCTTAAAGCTCATAATCTAAGGGTAGCATATATAGCTGCTTTTATAGGAGAAGCTCTTGAGATTCCTGAATCTTCACTCAAGGTGCTTGTAAAAGCGGCAATGATGCATGATTTTGGATTTGTTTTCATGAAAATGGGTTCTTTAACAAACTTGGAAGATTTAAATGTATCTGAGATAATTAGTCATTCAGAAATAGGAAGCTATATAGTGGATCATTTAAGCTTTATTGATGGTAATGACTATGTGTCAAAAGTTATAAAATATCACCATTTAGAGTACGAGGAGGGACACGAGGATTTTGCCCCAATGGAGTCTTTTATTCTTAAAGCGGCTGACAGGATAGATCTTATTCAAAATAGATACAGTTTTCCTCAGCTTTTCAAAGATGAGATTGCAGAGAAGATTTCTACTATAAGCTTACCCGCAGAGGTTCTTGAAGCATCCCTATGGCTGATCCATTCCTGTCCTTTGTCATTTTGGTATGACCTTAGGTTGTCTGATGAAGCCAAAATCGCGTATCTTAAAAGTGTGTGCAACTGGGAGGAAATGGTTTATTCAGAAAAGCATTTGGAAGGAATAGGAGAGGCCATGCTTTCTCTGATAGACTTCCGCTCTGCCGTTACATCAACGCATTCCACAAGGGTTGCTGCCATTGCTGAACATGTGGCGGAAATTACAGATGAGCCTAAGCATGTGGTAAAAATGCAGAAAATCGCTGGTTTTTTGCATGAT
>JALVZS010000197.1 GCA_027022065.1 bacterium | reverse complement strand
TCACAGCATACTGGAGGAAATCATAAGGAAAGGAACAGCCATAGTACTGCAAGAGATGCTTGAGCAAGAAGTTACAGAATTCTTGGGCAGAGAACACTACCAAAGAAGTGGTTTGAGAAAAGGTTTACCACAACGAATACACACATTAATGCTTGTACGACACGAAAATTTCTTCATCAATATATCGCTCTCGGAGTTCCTCAGACACTTTCGGTTTAATCCCTAATTATTTGAAAAATCCTTGAGTACACCTGCTGAAGTAAGATATGAAAAACAAACTTCTTGACAAACCCTGTAAGCTCCTTTCCCATAAGCATCTTTCTCCCAGGCCCGTGTATGCTACCTTAAGGGCTTCCTACAGAGTTTCCCCTATCTTCCCACCTAATACCATTCATCTTCGTCCATCTGATCTTCCATGTTAAATAAGTACTTCTTTAAGAACTCAGGAAGCTTTTCCTCTTCTCCTCTACAAAAAGCAATTAGGATTTCTACCAATGCATCGTCCGGATAAGACATCAGCTTTTCATAATCTTCGTCTTCGATAGCCATCAAAAGACCTGACAAAACAAGCTTTTCCTTTTCATTCAATAGGGACATAAAAGCCTGAAAGCTCCAGCCTTGTTCTTCCATCGCTATACCCTCCTATATCTGTCTACTGCTTCCGGTTCAATGTTTAGTCTAACTCTTAACAGAATCTAAGATCAAGATCTGCCCTACATGGTGATAAGCAAAGAGTTCCAATTCAGTTCCGATCTGTTTTTTTGTAGATTACTGTTAAGGCAACGGAATCGCAAAATCTCCCAAAGAAATTTTTTTTATCTGGAGTAATTAGAATAAAAGCAGAACACCTAAAACACAGGACACCATGACGCAAGCAAGCAAAACAACATCAAAAGCATTCGTTTGCCATATTGACAACGGTATCCATGAAAGGGCAAGGAAAGTTCTTGGACAAGTCAAAGAAGAAACCTGGATTAGCAGCCTGACCTATTAAAGCCCTCAAGCTCACAGTCTGGTTACAAGATCGGGAAACACATACTTTTCTATGAGGTGTCTCGCTAATTCCGTTTCCATATTTTTAGAAAGAGAGTATTTCCTCTTCACGTAATCGATAGCTATGAGAATGCAATCTCTTATATCCTGCAAGACAGCGTCGTTTTTCAAAACTCTTAACCGGTCGTACAACAAACCGTAGGACATGGCTATTTTTTCAAAGTACACTTCACACTCTCTATATATACCTCCGTACTCTGTTTCTTCGTCCAAAGGAGTTAACAAGGCTACGAGCTCTGCACGTGTGAGTAGCTGTTTCACTAACTACCTCCTTCTCCTTCTTCGGCTTCTACTATCTTCTCTATGGCTTCCACATAACTCAAGCCTTTAGCCCTCAGATCATCTATCGCCGCTACTTCCTCGGGTTTCGTAGTGTATACCAGCTGTGTAAATCTCGGAGCGTAGAACCTTACTATGTCTTCCCCAAAGGGTGTCTTAAAGTAAAATTCCGAAAACTTGCCAGGTATGGTCTTTAAAGTAGGTATGGCTCCTATAGCAAACTCTGTCAGTCGTCCTCTTACCTTGTCAGGAACCAGGTTAGGTACGTACATGGATATAACAAAGTGAGCATTGTTCCACAACGCATCGGCAACAGGTGAACCTTCAAGGTCGGTAGGTCCTTGCGTAATTATCCAGCATCCAGCTCCCGTTTTTCTAAAGCGCCTGAAAGCACGTTCTATCATTTCAGCACTACCCTCTTTCAAAGACTCCCACGCTTCATCTATGAAGAAAAACTTGGGCTTCTTTCTAAAAGAAGGGTCTCTCAAAGTACGCTGTAGGAAGTCATAGGATATGCGGTAGATGAAGTAGAAGAGAGCTACCTTCCTTAAATGCGGCCTTGATAAGAGCTCTTCCATTTCTATTACTACAAGGTCCGAGTCAAAACTGACAGGTTTACCTGATGCAACCCATCTGTAGTTTTCTCCTCTCCTACAC
>JALVZS010000196.1 GCA_027022065.1 bacterium | reverse complement strand
TAAGAACAGAGCCCATAAAGCCTACAAAACCGCCAAGGACCATCCCCTCAACGCTTACCTTTACGTAGTACCTTCCCGTAAGGACGCCCAGAAGGATCCCGCAGAGAACTATTGCAACCTGAATGACTCTGCCCATGCGTCAATCCTCTTCAAATAAGCTTTTAAGGAGATCCTCCGCCTCCTCAAAGGAGATGCCCTTTGCTTCCGAAATCTCAGAAGCGAGGAACTGCTGGGCAGACTCCAGTATCCTCCTTTCGCCAAAGGAAAGCTCCTTTTCTCTTTTCAGAAGCATCAGGTCCCTGTATACCTCCGCAACCGTTTCAACGTTGCCGCTTTTTACCTTTTCAAGGTAGTTTCTATGCTTAACGGTCCAGCTAACCTTTTTGTCAGACGCCTCCCTCTCAGGCCTCTCCTTAAGCACCTTCATAACCTTCTCCAGCACATTCTCTCCCATTATGCGGCGCACCCCTATGCGCTCTGCTTTATCCACAGGAACCCTTATAACCGCATCTGTCTCCATTATCCTGATGGTCAAAAGCCTCAGCCTCTGCCCTTCTATCTCCATCTCATCAAGGGACTCTATAACCCCTACCCCATGGGCGGGATACACCACCTTTTCTCCCACCTTGTAGGCTTCACTCATCCGAATAACACCTCCACAGCCTCCTGGATCCTGGCAACTGGATGTAGCTCCAATTGCAGATCCTTCACATCACTTTGTTTTATTTTACACCCAAAAGAGGCTGGAATCAAAGCTTTTCTCACTCCCATGGAAGAAGCCTCAACCAACCTCGCCTCCACATCCCTAACCCACCTCACCTCTCCTGTAAGCCCCACCTCACCTATTACAATCACATCTTTGGGAACGGATCTGTTTGAAAGGCTGGAGTATAGAGATACAACAACCGCAAGATCAGTGGCAGTATCCCTCACATAAAGCCCCCCTGGAATATTCAAATACACATCCATTCCAGCAAACCTCACCCCCAGATACTTCTCCGCAACAGCAAGCAGGAAAAATAGCCTCTTGACATCATACATAGAGGCCACCCTTCTTGTTGCCGCAGGGTGAACGCTGGGCGCAACAAGAGACTGAACCTCCACCACAAAGGCCCTTGTGCCCTCCACCACAGAGGAAAGAACGCTTCCCGGCACCTCCAAAGAGGCTTCATCAACGAAGTAACCCGATGGATTCTCCACTTCAATCAATCCCTTTGCCGTCATCTCAAAAAGCACCACGTTGTTTGTGGGACCAAATCTGTTCTTAACGCACTTAAGCACCCTTAAGGGAGAGCGCCTGTCCCCTTCAAGATACACCACCACATCCACTAAGTGTTCCAAAAGCTTTGGCCCCGCTATAACACCGCTCTTTGTGATGTGCCCCACGAGGAAAAGTACCACATCCTTTGATTTGGCAAACTCCACCGCCCTTTCAGCAACGGCCCTTACCTGGGAGGGGCTTCCAGGAACCCCGTCAACCCCTCCTGCAGAAAGGGTTTGAACGGAGTCAATCACCACGACTTCAGGAGAAACCTCCTCTACGCAGGAAAAGGCCTCCTCCAAATTGTTTGTGGAAAGAAACCAGGCATCCTCGACCCCCAATCTCTCCGCCCTTTCTGCCACCTGAAACTGGTTCTCCTCCCCGCTTATGTAAAGCACATCTGCCTGATCTTTCAGCATCTTGGGAAGCTGCAAAAGCAGTGTTGACTTTCCTATTCCTGGCTCCCCTGCCATCAGAATAACGGAAGACTGGGCAAGCCCCCCTCCGAAGAACCTGTTGAGCTGGCTTGACAGAAAAGGAAGCCTTGGAACAGAGGAGAGATCAACCCTAGACAGCTTTATAGGCTTAACCTTTTTAGCTTTAGGAACTTTCTCCTTGGATTTCTCCTCAAATGTGGACCACTGGCCACAGCTTGGGCACTTCCCCATCCATTTGGGAGATTCATATCCGCAGTTCCTGCATACGTAGATGGTCCCCTCCTAAAGCTCTATTATCTCAGAATGCAAAGAGGTGAGCCTCACAAGATCCCCCTTTAGGTAAAACATATCCTCAATCCTTATGCCAAATCTACCTGGCAGATAAACCCCAGGCTCCACAGTAAACACGCACCCATCCACCAAGCTATCCTCCGAAAGGAGAGAAAGCGAAGGCTTTTCGTGTATCTCAAGCCCTACCCCGTGCCCCAATCCATGGCCGAAATACTCGTTATACCCGTATTTGGAAAGCACCTCCTCCGCTGTTTTGTGCACCCTGGAACAACTCCTCTCCCCGTTCTCTATAGCCTCAACGGCAGCCCTTGAAGCATCAACAACCGCCTGCCAAACCCTTTTCTCCTCTCGAGAAACCTTCCCCAGCTTCACCACCCTGGTAATGTCTGAGCAGTATCCCCTATGGACGCATCCGAAGTCAAAGAGCACAAGCTCCTCTGGCTCTATCACCTTACCAGAGGCGACCCCGTGAGGCAGTGCGGATCTTGCACCGGATGCAACAATGATGGAAAAGGATACTGCCTCCGCCCCCTTTTTCCTCATTAGCCACTCAAGCTCCAAGGCAAGGTCCCTTTCAGAAACACCGGGCTTAACCAGGGAAAGCAGTTCCTTAAAAGACTCCTCAGCTATCCTCAAGGCCTCCTTTATCATCTTAAGCTCATCTTCGGTCTTTGACACCCTCATGTTCTCAACAACATCAAAAACCACCACGAAAACGGTATCTTTCAAGTGCTCCTTCATCCGCTCAAGGCTACCCAAGGTCAGCCACTGCTCAACCCCCAGCCTCTTCGGAGCGATAGTCTCTGCCATCCACTGGGAGAGCCTCTTACCCTTAAGCTCAAAAACCTCCCAGCCCTCACACTCCCTTTTTGCCTGCTGGGTATACCTCGGATCCGTGATAAAAAGTGCGTTATCCTCCCTGACCAGAACAAAGCCGCTTGTTCCCGTAAAACCCGTCAGATACCTCACATTTTCTATCTTGCTAATAAGAAGCGCATCCAGCCCCTTTTCCTCCATGATGCCCTTCAGCCTGCCGCAGAGCTCACTTGGTTTCACCATCCGCCCCCGCCACAAACCTAAGGGCCATGATGTAGGAGTGAACTCCAAAGCCCGAAATCACCCCTTTAGCTACATCGGATAGCGTGGATCTTTTTCTCATCTCCTCCCTGGCAAAAACATTGGAAAGGTGAACCTCTATAAAAGGAACCTCTGCGGCCAACAGGGCGTCCCTTAAGGCAATGCTCGTGTGAGTTAGGGCACCTGGATTTATGATAATGAAGTCAAACCTGCCCCTTGCGGCGTGCACAGCCTCCACAAGCTCCCCCTCGCTGTTGCTCTGGTAGGTAACAACATCAAGTCCCAGTTTCTCCCCCAACTCCTCCAGCATCCTGTTGAGGCGATAGAGAGTGGTTCTTCCGTATATTTCAGGCTCCCTCTTCCCCAGAAGATTCAGGTTGGGCCCGTGCATCACCAACACCCTCTTCAACAGGCTCCTCCGGCTCAAGGTATTTTAGGTAACTTTCAATCTTGGCCTTAAGCTCCAGGGCCTCCTCGTTCTCCGGCTCAAGCTCCAGGAGCTTTTTGACATGCTCATAGGCCTCCTCAAAGAGGAACTGCTCAAACAGGCTCCTCACCATCTCCACGGTTACAAAGGACTCCTCCTCAAGGACAAGCACATCCTCGTCCTGGGACTCCTCTCCCTCCTCTATAACCACCACCTCCGCAGGCTCTAGATCTTCTAGTATAGGACACTTATACACAGACTTGAGAAGATTAACGCTTGCCTCCACCTCGTCCAGTCTATCAAGTTCTTTAGCCACCTCCACAAGCTTGAGGTGCACACCGAAGTAAACAGGATTCTTCTGTGCAAGCCCGTAAAAGAGATCAAAGGCCTCCTCCAGCCTCCCCTCTTTTACAAGACAGCACCCTTTAACGAAAAGGGATAGATCATCCTTACCGGTAGCGAGCCTCCTCGCCTCTTTCACCTTTCCCTCTTTGAGCAGAAGATAGGCGTAAGCGGCCCTGTAAATGGGAGATTTTTTTGAGAGCTTTTTCAGCCTATCTTTTCTCGTTATCTTAAACTTAAAAGGCAAACAATCTCCTCCGCTATGTCCTTCGGCCCTTTTCCATCCACACCTATCCTAACATGGGAAGCCCTTTCGTAAAAGGATCTCCTTCTCTCAAAGAGGGCCTTAAGCCAGTCTTCCCCCCTTTTAAGAAGGGGTCTGTCACCTAAATGGGGCTTTCTTCTGAGAAACTCCTCAAAAGAGACATCCAGCCACACCACCTTTCCCGTATTTCTCATAAATTCCACATTTTCACCCTTCTCAACAATGCCTCCGCCTGTTGAAACCACCTTACCAAAGCCGCAGCCCTTTAGAACCTCCGACTCAAGACGGCGAAAGTAGGCCTCTCCTTTTTGTAAAAAAATGTCCTCTATGTTTATCCCTTCTCTGAGTTTTATGACCTCGTCCAGATCCACAAAGGGCAGGCCAAGTCTCCCCGCTAGAATCTTTCCCACAGTGGTTTTCCCAGATCCCATAAACCCCACAAGGTATATGTTAAAGCCTCTGGATACGCTTTTTGTAGGCATCAAAAGCGGCCTTTATGTCATCAAGGTTGTCTGCTCCAAACTTCTCCAGAAGGGCCTTTGCCAGAACAAAGGCCAGCATGGCCTCTCCAACCACAGAGGCAGCAGGAACCGCACAGACATCGCTTCTTTCCACCTGGGCGCAAACTGTTTCCTTCGTTCTTATATCAAAGCTCCTTAGAGGCTTGGTCAACGTAGGGATAGGCTTCATGAAACACTTTACCACTATCTCCTCTCCGTTGGATATCCCACCCTCTATCCCACCAGCCCTATTGGTGGATCTTTTTATGCCCTCATCCCAGGCAATCTCGTCGTGGAACCGGCTTCCCCAGCTCCCAAAACAGTCCCAGCCACAGCCAATTGAAACAGCTTTAACCGCCTGTATGCTCATCATGGCCTGGGCTATGGATGCATCAAGCCTTCTATCCCACTGAACATGGCTGCCAAGCCCAGGAGGAACACCCCTAGCCCTAACCTCAAACACCCCTCCCACACTGTCGCCTTCAGCCCTCGCCTTATCAATCTCTTCCATCATCAGCTTCTCTACCTCTCTATCTGGACACCTCACCTGGGATCCATCAGAGGAGAGCATCTCCTCAAAGGACACCTCTCTTTCAAGCCTCACCCTTCCTATGGATACAACACAAGATGCGATTTCTATGCCAAACTCTTTCAACAAAAGCTTGCAAATAGCACCAGCCGCAACCCTGGCAGCGGTTTCTCTAGCACTTGCCCTCTCAATGGAAGGTCTCACATTGGGATACCCGTACTTCAAAAGTGCAGGAAGATCCGCGTGGCCCGGTCTCGGCCTCCAAACGGGCCTATCAATCCCCTTCCAGTTTTCCCAGTCCCTGTTCC
Source organism: bacterium (assembly GCA_027022065.1). GTDB lineage: Bacteria > Thermosulfidibacterota > Thermosulfidibacteria > Thermosulfidibacterales > Thermosulfidibacteraceae > JALVZS01. Next base: position 15,503 of record JALVZS010000196.1, on the reverse strand, counting down.
ACACAGCAATGAGAATAGGTGCCCCCGTGGTTTTCCCATTGTAAAGGCCAGAGAGCACATCGGCTTCATCTTTTTCTATCCTCATCCTGCCACCGCGGCCGTAGCCTCTTTGCCTTCTTGCAAGCTCTGCATTCACAAAATCAAGATCCACGAAAAGGCCCGCGGGGACTCCTTCAAGAAGGGCAAAAACACCTCTTCCGTGGGATTCCCCAGAGGTCTTCAACACAAGGCTCATTGGGAGCTTCCCAGCTCAAGCACCTGCCTGGTGCGCATCACATGCGGGGTTATGAATATGAGTAGCTCTCTTCTCTGAAGGCTCTTGCTCTCATGCTCAAACAGCCAGTTGAGGAGAGGAACCCTCATAAGACCCGGCACACCGTTTTTGGAGTTATACTTATTAAGCTCGTAAATACCTCCGATAACCAAGGTATCTCCACTTCTCATCCTCACTCTGGTCTTTATGGATCTGGTCTGGATGGGAACGCCATCGGGAGTGGTGTGGGTAAAGTCCGGGGAGTCCTTGCTCACCTCTATGTCCAGTATCACATCTCCACTTGAGGTGATGTGGGGCTTAACCTTCAGCTTCAGCTTGGCTTCTTTAAACTCCGTCTGGGTTCCTGATTCGGAAACTGTGGCATAAGGGATCTCGTAACCTTGGGATATCTCAGCCTCCTTGTTGTCCATGGTTATGAGCTTTGGGTTGGACACTATCTTTGCAAAGCCGTTGTTCTCCATGGCGGAAAGCCTCATATCCAAGCCAAAGGTCTGCCTCTTGTTCAACAGCGTAGCGGCTATGGCACCTCCAGATCCCGTGCCCACACCTGCGGGAAGGTCCACCACGTAGCCCCCGAAATCTGGCGTCCATCCCGCCGTGTTGGACATGGAGCTTTTAACCTGGGAAGCAGCTGCTCCTCCCGTGTTCAGTCCACCTCCTATGCCAAAGCTGTAGGGGAAGTTCGCCTCCGTCCTTGACTGGCTCCACAAGAATCCCCACTGGATCCCCAGATCCTTGGTGTAGTCCGTGGTTACCTCAACCAGTCTCGCACTTATCTGCACCTGAGGAATGGGGGTATCCACCTTCTTTATGAATTTCCTTACCTTTTCAAGGTCATCCTTAGTAGCCCTCACCAGCAGAGCATTCAAACGCTCTACCACCTCCACCCCTTTCTCACTAGAGGCACCACCAGCGGATTTCTTCAGCATGGACTCAACCAGAGGCTTCACCTCATCGGCAGAGGCGTAGTTTAACTCAAAGATCTCCGTGTAAACAGGCTCTACCTGCTTCTTTATCTTCTTCATACGGGCCCTTTTCTCCAACTCCCTGTTGATCTTGTCTATGGGACCTATCCTAATGATTCCATCGCCCTCATCCAGCATGCCCAGGCCATTAACCTCAAGTATTACCTGCAAGGCCTTCTTCCACGGAACATTTTTAAGCCTTATGGTCACAGTGCCCTTCACCTCAGGATCAAGAACAAAGTTTAAGCCACTGATATCCGCCAGCACATTTATAACATCCCTAATATCCGCATCCTTAAACTCAAGGGTTACCTTCCGCCCCTCCTCCATCTCCACATTCATCTTTGCGGGAACCACCTGTATGCTCTTGGGATGCACCCTCACCGTTTTCCCCATCTTTGTTATCTCAACCTCAACCTTACCCACGGTGTATAGCACCACCTGAGTGTCCTTATTGATATAGTCGTAAATGACCCTGAGCTTGGAGACAGAGGGAATGGGGGTGACCAGCATCTCGTTTATGCCAGATTCGTTCTTGGCGTTAAAAAGGTGAATCACCACCCTATCGGGCTTCTTCAACTCCTCCGTTTCCACGTACTCCCAGGGCAACTTACCAACGAGGTATATGGAATCCCCTTTTATCTTTATCTCTTCCAAACTGTTCATTACGAAGCGGTGCTTCGCCCTCTTCACATTCCACTCCTTAACAACCTTGAAGCCTCTGCCTTCAAGCCCCTTTAGGGAAACTTCAAATGCCCCCTTTGCGTAAGCCTCTTTAAACTTAGCCCTTTGGGAAGCAGGAACCTCCACCAAAACCTTACACAGGTTTTTATTGCGAAGAAGCACCACATGATAGCCGCTATTTATGATTTTCCTAAAGGAAGCGCCTATAACCTTAGGCTCACAAGCGCGGAAGGCCCCAACCTGAAGGTAATCGGCGTAGGTACAGAAAGGAAAGGCCAAAAAAGCCAGTAGTATAAAAAGCCTCATAAACATCCCTCCACCCCGCATCACTTTGCCACCTTGATGGGAAAGACTATTCTCTTGTCCCCTCTAACCAGGATCAGAGCATTCCTCTCTATGGCCACGATCCTCTCTCCCATATTGCCTAGATAATCCCCCTCCTTAACAAAATAGGTCTTCCCATCAGGAGCAACTATCACCGCCTCCTTCTTGGTGGCAGAAACCACTATTCCTGTGAGTTTGTAGGCCTCCAACCTGTAGCGCTGTAGAGGATTCTTTGAAGCCACGATCAGCTTAAGCTTAGGCTTTTTAACCACAATAGCAGGAGGAGCAAATATATTTTTCTTTCCGTAAACGGGAAATGCCAATATAAGGAAGCCTATCACAAGCAAAAAAAACCTCACCTCTTACGCCTCTTTTTAGGCCTCTTGGCAGTCTCTATGTACCTGTAGGTCTGAAGAAGCCCAGAAACCTGTAACTTGGGATCCTCGGAAATGCCTTTGGCAACCACATCTAAACTATAGGGACAAACCAGCCTGTCCAAAGCATCTACCTTCTTAAGGAAGTTCATAAGCTCTTCATAATTGGATGAAAAAGAGATCTTTATATTTATAGCCGCGTAGTGTTTATCAGGATGGCTTATCTCCCTTCCCAGCTCCACCCTGCTCACCTCAACACCACTAAGGCTGGCCAGATTGGCAATGGCCCTTATAAGGCCAGGGAGATCCTCCGTTTTCGGAAGATAAACCTTCAACCTCTCTATCTCCTCCTCCAGCTGCCTTTTCTGCTCCAAAAGCCGCCTTTTGTTTCTGAGAAGGGAAAGAAACTTAGCCTTCTGCTTATCCACCCTAGAAAGCTCCGCCCTCAACCTTACAAGCTCCTGCTTTGATTCCCTCACATAAAAGTAGTAATTTACGCTCAGTATAGCAGCCATTAGCAAAATGCCTGCCAGTATGCTCTGCTTAAGCTCCTGCCTCACTTCAGAAGAACCTCTGCATAAAATCTTCTAACCTTGACCCCGTTTACTGTTGTCCCTTCGTATCTGCTTACTCTCACGGCACTTACATAGCTCTTCTGCTCCTGCAACTTTTCCACAAAATCCGCCAAAACATCGTCATTCAGAGCGTATCCCTTCATGGAGATCCTGTTGCCCATCAGCTTAAAATCAGAAACCCACACTTCCTCGGGCATGCTGTCTTGAACCGCAAGGATTATCTTCAGAGGACGGTGTGCCCTTCTTATAAGCTCCTCTATGATCTTTTTCTTCTGCTTCAGCTGCTTAAGTTCATTCTCCACCCTTTGAAGATCTCCAACCTTCCTCTTTAGTAAGGCCACCTCCGTTTTTCTCCGCTCCAAAGCCGCCTTCACAACCGCCTTCTGAGAAGCCAATCTGTAATCCCAGATGCCCAACGCCAAAACGCCAACAAGCAACCCCACCAGTATAGGAACATATATTGATATATCGGGCACCTTCTCTATGCCTTTAATAGGCAAACTAAATTTAAAGCGCCTTTTTTTTGCCTTTCGCTCCGCCAGGTTTACCTTTATGAAGTCCTTTCCTCTACCCATCTTAAAATGCCTTTGAAGAGACAAAGATGCCCTTTAAAACGCCAAAGGCTGGAGGGCCATCCTGAAAGGGATCTACCCTCTCCATGTTCCAGAACTCCACAAAACCAGAGAACTGGGAAAGAAAATCCTCATCATCCCCACTTATATAGGCCTTTATCTTCTCCCCCTCCCCAAAAGAAATCCCCAAAAGTTCCTCAAGAGATCCAAAAAAGCCCTCTTTATCCAAAAACTCTGTTTGCACTTCCCAGGCTGAAGCCGATTTTCCTCCCTTTATAACAAAAGTTGCTATTCCTTTAAATACCTCTACCCCCAAAAAAGAACCTTCCATATTCTCTAAAAGGGCATTGTAGAGGGCAAAAGGCCTAGGTAAAACGGCAGATATAGAAACGGGGATGCCCACATCCTCCAAGGCGTGGGCCATGCCCTCCTCTAAAAGAGAGGCAAAAAGAAGCGCACCCCTCCCAAAAGGAAAAAGCTCCACATGCAACACCCCATCCCTACAGGGAAGTAGCCTCTCCAACTCAAGCTCCAAAGATTCCTTCACTACTCTTATATCGTAAGGATAGCTCCTAGCTATACAGAAAAGATAAGGAGCGGATATAGAAACAAAGACCTGAACATCTCCCGTAAGCTCACAGCTATTTAAGATGTCTTCCATTCCTCGGGCCCAGCCCAGGAAAGATAAATGATCATGCTTAACGAGATTACCATCTCCGTCAAATAAGGCATAGCGAAGAACATCCCTCACCAGATCCACGGTTAAAATCATGGTTTCATGTTAGCCTCACAAGATGTTATTGACAACCTACAAAGGCTTTTCCTAAAAACAAGACTAAAACAAAAGCAAAGGAGAAAGGCCATGAGGACTGCCAGGATATTGACAGCGTTTTTTATCTTCCTTCTTTGTGCCTCTGTAGCTTTCGCAGGAGAGGCGGAAGAGGCCTTCCACTTGGGAGAACAGCTCCCCATGTGGAGCTCCATCCCATTCGTTGGGATACTACTTTCCATAGCCGTCTTTCCACTGATAGCCCCTGAGTTCTGGCACCACCACTTCCCAAAGGTTTCTGCCTTTTGGGCACTGGTTGTGGCGGTTCCACTCCTTTATACCTTTAAGGGAGTGGCGCTACACGAAATCCTCCACATATACATAGGAGACTACATCCCCTTCATTATACTCCTGTGGTCCCTCTACACTGTGGCAGGGGGAATCCTGCTTAGGGGCACATTAAGGGGAACACCTATAATAAACACCCTTATGCTCCTCATAGGAACGATTCTAGCCTCATGGGTGGGAACCACAGGAGCCGCCATGATCATGATCAGGCCCTTTTTAAGGGCCAATGCCCACAGGAAGTACAGAACATATCAGGTTGTCTTCTTCATCTTTCTAATCTGTAACATAGGCGGATCCCTCACCCCCCTGGGTGATCCCCCGCTGTTTTTGGGCTTCCTCCACGGCGTTCCCTTCTTCTGGACCTTTAAGATCTTCCCCCACTTCGCTCTGGCATCTGGAATACTTCTGGTACTCTTCTTCCTAATAGACTGGTACTACTACAGAAAAGAGGAGAACGTGCAGCCTGAGGATAAAACCAAGCTGAAAGTGGAGGGGCTACATAACTTCCTGTTCCTTGCAGGTATTGTAGGCGCAGTGCTCTTCAGTGGCATGGTGCATCTGGGACACATAAATATCCTTGGAGTGAAGAGGGAAGTCTCCTCCGTAATAAGGGATGTGCTTTTGGTGTTCTTCGGACTGCTCTCCCTTGAAACAACCCCATGGGAGATAAGGAAGGCCAACGACTTCACATGGTTCCCCATAAAGGAGGTTGCCTATCTGTTTGCGGGCATATTCATGACCATGATACCACCCCTTGCTATACTTAGAGCTGGAGAACACGGCGCCTTGGCATGGTTCATCAGCTCCGTCAGGGATCCCGCCCACTTCTTCTGGGCAACGGGAGGGCTTTCAAGCTTTCTGGACAACGCACCCACATACCTTACCTTCCTGAACACTGCACTTGGCAGGTTCTTTGCAGGCATGCCCGAAAAGCAGGCAGTTCACATGCTTATAGCTCACAAGTCCTTATACCTTGAAGCCATATCGGCAGGTGCCGTGTTCATGGGAGCCAATACCTACATAGGCAACGCCCCCAACTTCATGGTGAGATCCATAGCGGAGGAGGCAGGAGTGCCTATGCCCAGCTTCTTCGGTTACATGCTAAAGTACTCCATACCCATTCTCATTCCCACATTCATCCTGATAACAATCGTATTCTTCGCCTAAAGGAGGTCCTCCTCGGAGATGTTTTTAAATACAGACATATCCACGGGGTTTCTGAGCTTCTTGAGGGCCTTGGCCTCTATCTGCCTTATACGCTCCCTTGTAACCTTGAATACCCTTCCCACCTCCTCCAGGGTGTGCTCCGCATCCATATCTATACCAAAGCGCATCTTGAGCACCTTCTGCTCCCTCTCCGAGAGGGTAGCGAGAGCCTCATAAACCTTTTCTTTGAGCGCCTCAAGGATGGCTATCTCCTCGGGGCGCTCTATACTTCTATCTTCCACAAAATCGCCCAGGGAGCTGTCCTCATCGTCCCCTATGGGAGTCTCAAGGGAAATCGGCTCTTTTGCAATCTTGAATATCTTCTTTACCTTCTCAACGGGCATCTCCGCCTTCTTCGCCATCTCCTCAGGCGTAGGCTCCCTTCCAAGCTCCTGATAGAGTTGCCTTGCGGTCTTCACCAGTTTATTGATGGTTTCTATCATGTGCACAGGAATCCTTATGGTTCTGGCCTGATCCGCTATGGCTCTGGTTATGGCCTGCCTAATCCACCAGGTAGCGTAGGTGGAGAACTTGTATCCCCTCTGATACTCAAACTTCTCCACGGCCTTCATTAGGCCTATGTTACCCTCCTGAATGAGATCCAGAAGCTGCAATCCCTTGTTGGTGTACTTTTTGGCTATGCTAACAACAAGCCTCAAATTAGCCTCTGCCAGAAGCCTCTTTGCCTCCCTCTCCTCCTCTAGGCCTTCTTCTATCTTTTTAAGGGCCATTTTCAGTTCTTCAAGGTGAACCGTTGCATCCCTTTCAATCTGCTGTATCTGCCGTTTTGCCTCTATGACCCTTTTCCTCAACTGTTCCAAAACGCGGTACTCCATATTGGTAACCTTTTTGCACCTCTCATCCCTCTCCCTCTCATCCTCTATGGGATCAATTGCCGTTTCCATGAACTTCAAGAAGGTATCGTGGGGCATAAGCAGTATCTCCTCGCACCTTCTCAGCTCCTCCTGAGCCTCATCTCCCTTTCTCACATACTCCCTTATCTTCTCCACCAGACGCTCTATATGGGAGGAGGAAAGGCTCATCTGCCTGACAATCTCAACAAGCTTTTTCCGCTTCTCCTCCACCTTTTCCTTGAGGCGCACTTCCTCTTCAGAAGAGACGCCTTCAAAGAGCCTCTTCCTCAAAGCCTCAAACTCACTAAATATCCCCTTGAGCTTTTCAACCTTGGAGAGGAACTGCTGCTTCTCCTTCTCCGCCACCTCTGGAGAGTTGTCGTCTATGATGAGTATGTCCTCAATGTCTATCTCATCCCTCTCAAGCTTTTTAGCAAGCTCTATAAGCTCCTTAATTGTAAGAGGAATGGACATAACCGTATCTATAGCCTTAAGCCTTCCTGCCTCTATCCTTTTGGCCAGCTCCACCTCCTCTTCTCTGGAGAGAAGAGGGATATTGCCCATCTCCTGAAGATACATCTTAACAGGATCTGCTATGCCCGCTTCCCTACTGTCGTAATGCTCCTCCTGTTCCTCAAAAAGCTCCGTTATATCCGCTATCTCATCCTCCTCATCCACCGCAGCAGAAAGCAGAGCAACCGCCGCCTCTGCTGGATCCTCCACCACCTGTATGTTCATCTCCTCCAGTATCCTTACAATCTCCTCCATCTGCTTCTTGTTCTCCATCTCCTGAGGCATAACGGCCCTTAAATCATCGTAGGTGAGATAACCCTGCTTTTTGCCCATGCTTATAAGCTTTCTGAGGTTTATAAGCTTTGAGGTCTCAGCAAGATTCATGTATCCCCCCTCCCACTCTTTTTGTTGCCTTCAACTTTTCAATATATGTACTAACCAAACTCTTATACTCCTCGGTGTCGCACATATTGGAAGCCGCAAGCTCCTTTATTCGCCTCTTTATACGCTCAAGCTCAAAAAGCTCTATTCTCTTAAGAATCCTTTCCTCAAGCACAGAAAGCTCCTCATCGGGAGAGGCTTCAGAGAACAGGGCCTTCGCAACAAGAGAAGATATGTCCTGCCCACAGTCATTCACCATCCTCTCGGGAGGATCTCCCTTCAAAAGCCTGTCCACAACAAAGGACACCTCTTTATCCTTAAAAAGCTCTGGGGAAAGCTTACCCCTATACCTCTCAAAGAGCCCGGGGTCCCTGAGAAGATAAACAAGAAAGTCCCTTTCCCAAGACACCCTTCTGCCATTGTCCCTATTTTCCTGCTTCCTGATAACGGCCCTTCTGCTCTCTTTAAAAGAAGCCCTCACATCCTCAAAGGGCAATCCCAGGCGAGTAGCAGCGTAGCTCAAGACAGAATCCACAACCAGTGCATCCTTGGTATCCTCTAGAAGCTCAAAGATCCTTCTTAACTTCTCCCTGGTTCCAAGAGCCCCTCCAACATCCTCCTCTATCAGCATATCCACAGGGGTCTTTGCCCTAACCATAAGCGCCTCAAGATCCAAAGGACCCACATCTTTAAGAAAGTCATCGGGATCCTTACCATCGGGAAGAACTACCACTTTAGGCTCAACTCCCACAGCGTAGAAAACCTTTGAAGCCCTAAAAGCAGCCTTTAGTCCCGCATTGTCCCCGTCGTATAGGATGAAAACATTCCTTGTGAGCCTTGAGATCCTCTTTGCCTGCTCCACCGTAAAAGCAGTACCCAGTGAAGCAACGGTCTCCCTAAACCCAGCTATGTGCATAGAGATCACATCCATGTAGCCCTCTACCAGTATCACCCTCCCCTTGGTGCGGATGTACTCCTTGGCAAGGTGCCAGCCGAAAAGGAGCTTACCCTTCTGAAATATGGGAGTTTCCGGAGAGTTCAGATACTTGGGCTCTCCCTCACCGATGACCCTTCCACCAAAGGCCACCACACTGCCCGCATAATCGCAGATTGGGATTATGACCCTGTTGGAAAGCCTGCAGACAAGACCATCGCCCTTTCTGTAGAAAAGGCCTGTGGCTATCAGCTCTTCCTGCGTGAACCCCCTCTTGTAGCAGAGAGGCGCTATATCCATGTCGGCGGGAAGAAACCCTATCTTGAAAACCTCCCACCAAAGAGGTGTTATCCCCCTTGACTTCAAGTACTCCCTGGCAACGGTACCCGCATCGGTCCTCAAAATGGAGGAGAAACTGGAGGCCAAAAGGGCATGAAGTGCCTTTAATCTATCCTTTTCCCGTTTGTCTTTAGGGCTTTCCCTTCTGATTTCGTCAAGGGAAAGGCCCGCAAGCTGGGCCGCCATCTCAACAGCCTCTAGAAAATCCACCCCCTCTATGAGCTGGATGAACTTTATAACATCCCCTCCCACCCCACAGCCAAAACAGTAGAACATCTGCTTGTCTGGACTTACAGTGAAGGAAGGCGTCTTCTCTATGTGAAAGGGGCAAAGACCTTGATAATTCTTGCCTACACGCTTAAGGGGAACATAGGAGGAAACTACACTAACTATATCCAGACGGGACCTTACTTCCTCAAGAAAGGCATCTATCCCCATTCTTTAGAATAAGATAGGAAAAAGAAAACGATTTTCAAGTTAAAGAAAGGGGGCCGAAGCCCCCTAGGTATTTAAAACCTTACTTTTTGTGGCACTGATTGCACCTGGTTGGACCAGCGTGCTTTGCCCTGTGGCAGCCCTTGCACCTCTTGTGGAAGGCTGTCATAGCTTTGGGAGCGGCTCCCTTCTTGCAACCGTGGCACTTGAAGCAGGAACGAGGCTCTCCCTTGCCGTTCCACTTGTGGTGGCAGGTGTTGCACTTGAACATCTTGGAATGCATTTCATGGTTGAAGGTTACCGCAGGCTTCCTCTTCTGGCACTTATCAAGCTTTACAACCTTGGGAGCGCCTGCAAAGGACACAGCTGCAACCGCCAAAAAGGCAAAAGCTATCAAACCGCTTAACCACTTCTTCATCCCTCATCACCTCCTGAAAGAGTTCGTTACCTCAATCACTAGAATGCCTAATAATACCCATTGCCAAAACAGTCAATATGCCTTATTTAGAAACCCATGCTCAAAAGAGGTTTAGTTTTTATACACTCTACCACGCTACCGCTGTCTGTCAGGATAAAGGAAATTATTGAAGAAAGGCTTAAATCACCCCCAGAGGGCTGGTCTTTTGAAGTTGTTGACTGGCACAAAGAGAGGGATCTGGCAAAGATCTTCTGCCATTATCCTCCAAGGATAGTGATCCTTAGGGATGACAACCGCTACATCCCCCTTGACCACATATGCCCCGAGGACCTTAACTGGAAAACCATAGTGAGGATCTCCCAAGAGGAAGACGGGATATCCTTTGAGGATGATCCCAGTCCTTCGTGGAAAGGAGTAACGGATGTGATCCTCGCTGAGCTGGGCAAGAATGCGCTTTTCTTCTTTGATCCTTACAACGCTGGCTTTGGCCACTCCCCAAAGTTTCCCCACATCCAGGGGCTTCTAGCCTCCTTGTGCTTGTGGCTTCTGGAAAGGGATATAAGATACAGAAAGATAGTTGAGGAAACCGTTGATGTTATGCTGCACTCCCCCATGTATAAAAACGGACTCATCAGCACGTTTTCCTACTCACACAGCTGGGATGACCCTTCGGAAGAGTTTACAGTGCTTAATCAGGCCGAGATGGCCACTTTCCTGTTTATAGCTGCAAAGAGCATACCCAGGCGCGTCTATATTGATAAGGCCTTTGAGATACTTGATGCGACCTATAGGCTTGACCTCACATTAGAGGGAAGCCTATCAGCCTTTGCCCTTGCAAGGGCACATCTTGTAGCTCATCAGGCCCATGTGGACAATAAAGGGCACCTGAACAAGGCCTTAAAGCTCTTAGAAGACTACATCCCTGGAAGCTACATAGGGGAATACATAGAGAGGCTTCTAGCATACATAGAGCTTTACCAGTGCACTGGAGGTTATGTGGATGAGATAGCCTCGTTATCCCAAGAGCTTGTGGAAAAGTTTTTAACAAATAAAAGGGTTTTTAAAAACAGCCTGGCTAATATACCAGAAATATACGGCGTGGAGGAAAACGCCAAGGCAGCAGAAGCTTTAATCAAGGCACACGCTATAACGGGCAAAGACAGCCTCTTTGAAGTAGCAGCCTCTGTTGTGGAAAGGATGGCAAAAAAGGCCATAGACAGTGGCCTTTTCGGGCTTTACATGATTATTCCAACTGTACTTGCTCTTCAAAGGCCAGCGGTTATAAAGCTATACGGAAAAGATCCCGAAATGCTTCTTGCAGCATACACCTTCTTGAATCCTTTGAGGCTCATCCTCCACATACCCTCTAGGGAAACGGGGGCTGAGCTTTGCTTTTCCGATAGATGCTTCCCTAAAACAAGGGACCCCAACCAGTTGAGGGACTACATAGTGAGCCTCACCGTCTCTGGTATGCTATGAGGTTCAGGATACTCCACACAAATATGCATAGAGGAGGCTGGGGAGGGCAGCCCAACAGGATCCTACTTCTATCAAAGGGACTTATGGAAAGGGGACACTGCGTCATTATAGCAGCCCCTAAGAGAGCCACCTTGATAGAAAGAGCGAGAGAGGCCGGCATTCCCACCTTTGATGATCTCCGCTTTCCCAAAAAGTTCAACCCCGTAACCTTTGTAAAAGAGATTATTAAAATTGCCAGGCTCATAGAGGAAAACCAGATCCAAATTGTCCACACCCACGGCTCTCAGGACACCTGGATCGCAACTCTAGCAGCAAGGCTTTTGGGGAAAAGGATACTGGTTATAAGAACCAGACATAATACATTCCCCGTGGCAAACCATTTGGCAAACCGCCTCCTTTACAGGTGCCTTATAGACCACGTAATTGTGGTGTCCCAGGGTATTACAGAGGTTTACAAAAGCACAGGGGTTTTGGGCCACAAGATAGAGGAGTTAACCACCATATACAGCGTGGTTGAGCCCTCAAGGTTTAAAAACTGGGAAAAGCAAAAGAAGGAAATTGAAAAAGAGTTCGGTATAGGCAGAAACACACCCGTTGTTGTTAAGGTTGCAAGGCTAGCAAAAGAGAAGGGACATATATACATGCTAGATATTCTGGGAAAGCTCTGCAAGTTTCTTAATATTAAGGCCTTTGCCCTTGGAGAGGGCCCCTTGAAAAGGGAGCTTAAGAGAAAAAAGAAAGAGCTAAAGCTAGGATGCTTGCACTTTACAGGGTTGAGAAGGGATGTCCCCGGCTTTTTGGGATGTGCAGATCTATTTCTTTTCACCCCCATATCGGGAGAATCGCTGGGAACCGCAATGCTTGAGGCCCTTTACATGAGGGTTCCACCGGTCACTTTTTTAGTAAGGGGAGTGGACGCATCCATAAGGGATGGGCAGAACGGATTTGTGGTGAAAGCCAGGGATACAGATAAAGCTGCAAACAGGGCAAAGTTGCTTCTTCTAAACAGAAGGGTCAAACAAAAAATGGGAGCAACGGGAAAAAAGGTGATTGAAAGGCAGTTCCTGCTGAATCACCTCATTTGCGGAACAGAAAGGCTTTATAGTAGGCTATGGCAAGGTACTCGTGCAAAGCAAGCTCTATCTTCCTGATGTTCCTTCCCTGAGGGAAGAAGTCTGCAAGGGTGTATCTCTCCTCTGAAAGATAATCCGAAGGATAAGGGATAGGTTTCATACCCAAATGCCTGAAAAGCATCAGAGCCCGGCGCATGTGGTAGGCTGAGGTAACAAGATAAAAGGGCATATCCCCCACAAGCCTTTTAACATAAAGGGCGTTTTCATAGGTGGTTCTTGAGAAGCTTTCCCTTATCACAGTGATGTCCTCAACGGCCCTTGCCACCCTCCCCATAACCTCGGCTCCCACTGGACTTCCCAACACACTTCCCCCAGACACTATGAGCTTACAGCTTCCTAAGGCCCTGCAAAGGTAAAGGGCAGCAAGCAACCTCTTTACAGAGGAGCAGCCGAGACTTGATATAGCATCCTCTCTGCTGAACACCCCTCCAGAGAGAACCACAACAGTTTTTACAGGTTCGCTAACTGCCACCTCCCCTCCCCCAAAGGACCTCTCTAGAGGTTTTACCACAAGATCTGCCACAGGGGAGATGCCCATAAGATAAACCAAAACAGCGAAAAGCAGACATACCCTGCTTCTCCTTCTAAGGCCCAAGAGAAGGGCAAGAATAACCAGAAACGAAAGGGGCCTTGCAAGATAAACCAGTATCTTCCTCAGCAGAAACATTGTTTTTAAGCAAAATTTAACAGAAATGTTGCCAAAACTAAAGGGCAAATGTTAAATTTGGCACCCGAGGGGTAAGATGCCAACCAAAGTTTTAAGCTGCCATGTGGTAGGTATAGAGCCTGTTCTGGTGGAGGTGGAGGTTGACATATCTCAAGGTCTTCCTGGGTTCAACATAGTGGGATTACCCGATGCCACGGTAAAGGAGGCAAAGGACAGGATAAAAGCAGCTATTAAGAACAGCAACTTCCCTTTCCCTGTATCTAAGATCACCGTCAATCTAGCCCCAGCGTATGTGAAAAAGGAGGGTTCATCCTTTGATCTGCCCATAGCCATAGGGATACTGGCCGAACAGGGGGTGCTTCCTAAAAATGCTTTAAACGACTTTATCTTTGCAGGTGAGCTCTCGCTGGACGGCGGCATAAGGTGGATAAAAGGGGCTCTCTCCCACGCCATAGGAGCAAAAAGGTGGAACAAGAAAAAGCTCGTTATACCAGAGGAGAATGTATCGGAAGCCTCTTTAATAGAGGGAATAGAAATATACGGGGTTTCTAGACTAACAGAGGCTGTGGAAGCGGCCTTGGGAAGGCTTTCTCCATCAGGGAAAAAGCCCGTGGTCTTCAATTACAAATACCCGTTGGACATGGCAGATGTTAAAGGGCAGGAGTCTGCAAAAAGGGCCATGGAGATAGCCGCAGCAGGACAGCACAACATACTTCTATTCGGCCCTCCTGGAACGGGAAAGAGCCTTCTTGCCACAAGGATTCCCTCTATCCTACCGCCAATGGAAGAAGAGGAGATTATAGAAACCACGCTTATTTACAGCGTTGCAGGGGAGCTGGTGGGAGAAGGGGCCATAGTGCAGCGCCCCTTGCGAGCTCCCCACTCCACATCCTCAGAAACAGCCATAATAGGAGGGGGAAGCAACCCACGACCAGGAGAGGTTAGCCTAGCCCATAACGGCGTCTTGTATCTGGACGAGATGCCCGAGTTCAAAAGAAGCGTGCTTGAAGCCCTGAGGCAGCCCCTTGAAAGTGGCTATGTGGTCATCTCAAGGGCCTCTTCAACCGTTACCTTCCCCGCTAGATTCATGCTTGTGGCCTCCATGAACCCCTGCCCCTGCGGATACTGGGGACATCCCAAAAAGGCATGCCGTTGCACCCCTCAGCAGATAAGAAAATACGCATCTAAGATATCAGGCCCCATACTGGACAGGTTGGACATGATAGTGGAGGTCCCTCATGTGGAGTACGAAAAGATAAAGGGGGAAGGAGAAGCTTCAGAAAGTATAAGGGAGAGGGTTTGTAAGGCGTGGGAAATACAGAAGAAAAGGCTGGGAAAGGGCACGTTCAACGCCAGAATGGGACCGAAAGAAATATCAGAGCACTGCAAGCTATCACCTGAGGATGAAGCCTTACTAAGAGAGATCACGGATAAGCTGGGCATATCCATAAGAGGGATACACAGGATACTGAAGGTAGCGCGAACCATAGCGGATCTAGAAGGTTCTGAAAAGATAAAGCGCTCCCATCTTTTAGAGGCTATACAGTACAGAAGAGCGGAAAAATTGGAAAGCCTTTACACCTTGTGAATAAAGTATTAAAAGGTGGCCTATGGGAGGAAAAGAGGAGGAAAAACAGCTTCTATGTCTGGTGTTAAACAAAAGCTTCTTACCATTTGATATTGTCTCCTGGCAGAAGGCCATAACCTTGGAGATCATGGGAAGGTGCCTCACCTTGGAATATCATCCGGTAAGGAAGGTGAAAAGTGTAAAGAGGGCATGGAATGTTCCCATAGTGATCAAGGTAAACTCCATAAGATCAACGCTAGTAACAGGTGCTCCAACCCGTATGATGATCTACTATAGAGACGGCTTTAGATGCGCCTACTGTGGAAGGATGCTGAAGGACAACGAATTGACCATAGATCACGTGGTTCCCAAGGCAAAGGGAGGCAAGTGGACCTGGGAAAACCTGGTAACATGCTGTAGGGACTGCAACATAAGGAAAAAAGAGGAGATCTGGATTCCCAAGTATACAACCCCTGCCAAGCCCAAATTCCTCTTCCCCAAGTATATGAAGCTTGTGAAGCAGGTGGATACAGCAACGAGAAGTATATGGGATAAATACATACCTCAGGGACTTGTGAAAAGCCTGGCACTATGAAGGACTTTTTCTCCATATTTGAGGCCCTAGTAAGCGGCTTTGAGGACAATCAGTGGAATAAAGGGCTCCTTGTACTCCTTATGAGGAAAAGGTGGAA